>JAUWDP010000275.1 GCA_030608725.1 Candidatus Bathyarchaeota archaeon | reverse complement strand
AGCCTGACCTCCACCCTTACCAAGATTCTTCATCAACCCTTCTTCTTGAAGTGCCACTTGTAGAGAAGCTGCATGTCATCGGGAAATATCCCCAGTCGGTCGCCGTCTCTCACGGGTCTCGACAGGTTGGAGTACTCCCCGTTCAGGAAGATGTTGAGGCCCAGTTCGTCCAATGGTATCCCAATGCGCTCGATGATGTCCTTAATCGTGTCTCCCTCTTCTACCGGGACATGCATCACAGACTCCCGCCTTGGGTCCGAGCTATCCGAGAAGCGCCTCAGCTTCCCGTAGAGGTGCATTTCTATCAAGGCCATCACAATACTCCATGGAAAAAAGGGGGAAATGGGTTGTGCTCTTCTGAAGTTTCATCCGCCGTGAACCTTGTCAAGCTCCTCGTCGGGGACGTCGAAGACCGTGTTGTGGGGTGGAAGCTTCTCATACTTCATGAACTCGGGGAGCCTGTCATGAACCTTGGTGAAGCCCACAGCCTTGTTAAAGGCCAGCTCTTTGTCCAGTATCTCCCTGCCTATCCTGGCGATGTCGTCCGTCGTCCAGTCGGTGCCCAACACTCCGTTGCAGCTCTCCACAGTACCCTCCCAGCCCTCGGGTATGTCGAGGACGGCGAAGGCGATGAACAGGCAGTAGCCCGTCGCGTCTATGAAGGCCGTGGCCTCCTGGAAGCCCCGTGCGAGGGCCGCCTTGTCCGCATCGAGGGGGTCAACCTCGCCACCCACGCCGAGAATCTCAGGCGCAATAGTATAGCCGGAAGTATGATCTGCGCCCATCGTCGATGTGGCGTAGACCACGCCTATTCCCTTAACGGCTCTGGGCGCATAGGCGGGCATGTTCTGCCCCTTGACCCCTGGCACCCGCACCACGCCGAAGACCTCGCCCGTCGTGGCCGCGCCGCTTCCCAGCACGTGGCCCAACGGCGTTCCCTTGCCTATCTCCTCCATCAGCTCGATGGCCTTGGGACCGTCTCCGAACTCTGCCAGCCCGGCTTCCATCGCGACCGCGATGGTCCCTCCGGCTTCTATGGTGTCTATGCCGTAGTCGTTGCTCATCCTCACCAGCTCGGCTATGGTGTCGAGGTCATCGATCCCACAGTTAGCGCCGAAAGCCCAGTCCGACTCGTACTCTAAGCAGGAGACGTGCTCGGTGCCGTCGGGTCTGGGATAGACGTTGGAGCACTTGATTATGCATCCGGGGTGGCATGAATGGCCCGTCTTGCCGACGCCGCCCCTCTCATTGCAGATGTCGAGGATGGCCTCGCCCGATGTGGCCGCGGCACCCTCGAACCGGCCCTCCCGGAAGTTTCTGGTCGGGTAGCCGCCGGCCTCGTTCATGATGTTCACCAGCACGGCGGTCCCGTACGTGTTCAACGCACCTCCCGGCTTAGTAATGTCGTGGGTTGTCAGTGCCTCGGTGAGCTTCGCCGTACCCTTCTTGAACGCGTCGCTATCGACGATGTCGACGCCTTTAGCCCCCTTGTCATCGACAACTATGAACTTGAGGCCCTTGCTGCCGAGGACGGCGCCGAGGCCTCCCCGCCCCGCGTACCTGCTGGGGCGGTTATCGATGTCGTTGAAGCAGATGCCTGCGCTCGACAGCAGTCGCTCCCCGGCCGTGCCGATAGCCGATATACCCACGTCCTTCCCGTATTTCTCGAAGAGGAGGGGGAAGACCTCATAGAGGCCTTTACCGACCCATTCGTCCGCTGGATGGAGCTTGGCCCCATCCTTGTCTATCTTGAGGAGCCAGAATTTTTTCTCCTTCGGCTGGCCCTCCACCACTACGGCCTTGTATCCCAGTCGGGCGAGCTTCTGGCTGAAGGGGGTGCCCGCGTTCGCCTCCTTGATGCCTCCGGTCAGAGGGGATTTCCCCCCCACCGAGAGCCTCCCTGAGCTGGGGGCACTGGTCCCTGTGACTATGCCTGGGGCGAAGACCACCTTGTTGTTCGGCCCTATGGGGTTGCAGAGGGGATCCACCTCATCGCAGACGATGTAATCCGTCAACCATCTGCCACCCATGTGTTTGTATTCCTCAGGAGCGTCCGACACCTTTGTTTTCAGTTTTGACATGTCTACACGAAGAATTTTATTCATCTCAGATCGACCTTTTACGTTGTCCAAACCTTAATGGATATCACCCGTTATTAAAGTTACAATCTAAAGAAAAAAACGAGTTTTCACCCATTATGAAGGTGTATACGATGCACACAGACTGCTGATGCTTTCCTGCGTCTGGTTCGAACCTCGCCCAAGGCTTCACGCCAACACCAGACCAACATCCCACTGGATACAAAAGGCGTTGTAACTCATGGAAGGTTGTTCTTTACAGCGAAGTCCGCTTCTCTAAGGCATCCATCGTCCGCGTCTACCACCCCTTGCTCAACGAGGACACAAGCGGCCGAGATTAAAGGTGGCCAGTTTCTGATCAGTTTTATCCAGAACACCTATCTCCCTTGACCACCCCCCATATGATATCGAGGTGAAATGAATGGACGAACACAGAAGGCGTCGTCATGATGACCCTGAGGACATTGCGGCCATCTTCGACACGATATCAGACAAAGTCCCGGCCATGATAAGGGGGATACTGGACTCGCTGTTCTCCCCCGAATCAGCGGCCAACATGGGCAAGGCGGTCGCAGAGTTCCACAAGACC
>JAUWDP010000140.1 GCA_030608725.1 Candidatus Bathyarchaeota archaeon | reverse complement strand
GCTCCCCGGCGCCCGTGGGGGAGATGAGCGGCCTCCCCGGGCTGACCCGGGACTACATCCAGGAGCTTGAGCCCCACAAGTACTACCCTGAGAAGACGATCTTCCCCATCGATGAGGTGAAGGCCCTCATGGAGGAGAAGTTCGGCTGGAGCATCTCCTGGAAGACCATGGGGGACTGGTTCAAGGTTGTGGAGGACAAGGGGGTCTCAATGAACTGCGCACCCTTCGTGGGCCACGGCACCGTCCGCCTCAAGGTGATGGGCAATGACTACAAGCGCCACAGCACCGAGGAGGAGCAGGCGGAGATGGAGGCCCTCATCAGGGAGGCCCTGGACGAGGGCTGCATCGGCTTGAGCAGCGGCCTCGACTACGACCCCAGCGTCTGGGCCCACATGGACGAGGTCAACGGTCACGTCGCCATACTCAAGGACTACCCCAACGCCGTCTACGCCCCCCACTGGAGGCGGACAGGGCGGAGGAGGGACGTTAAGTTCGGGGACACACGGAGCAACAAGGTGGACGGCCTCCTGGAGTCCATCAACACGTGTAGAGTCACTGGGGTTCCAACCCATCTGGCCCACCTGACGCCGGGTTGGAGGATGGTACCCGAGGGGAACGACATGATGGAGGAGATGAACATGAAGGCCACACTGAGGTTCATCGACGACGCACGGGAGGAGGGGCTGGATCTCACTTACGATGCTATGCCCTGGTTTCTCTTCGGCGGCTTCAGCGTGATGCCCTACCTGAGCAGCCTCCTCACCCCCTGGCTCAGGGAGCAGGGGAGCCGGGAGAAGTTCAGCGAGTGGCTGAAGGTTCCCGACTACCGTAAGGAGGTCCAGGACGCCATCTCCGGTGGAAAGTGGTTCATCAGGCTCGCCTACAACCCCAACACCAACCCCCAGTGGGCCGAGAACATCTGGGTCGTCAAGCACAACTCTCCAGGCTGCGACAATAAGAACGTCGCCCAGATCGCCAAGGAACGGGAGAAGGGGCTGATAGAGACCTACTTCGACCTCATCTGCGAGGACCCCGACGGCCGAGGGGTGGCGGTTGGCGTCGCCGAGAGCGGCAACTTCCCGTGGAAGCCCTACAGGGCGCTTTTCTTCCAGCACCCGGCGGGCTGCCTCAGCCTCGACCAGTCGGTGGTGGACCACACACGGCAGTCCCCAAACCCGCCTTACTCGATGCCCGGACTCAACCCATTCAGCGCCTTCCCCGGCTTCCTGATCAAGTTCGTCAGGGAGATGAAGATCTTCACCTTGGAGCAGGCGATCAGCAAGATCTCTACAACGGCGGCTGAACAGCACAACCTCAAGACCAAGGGCAAGATACTCCCCGGATACGACGCCGACATCACCGTCTTTGACCTCGACGGGCTGAAGATCACGGGAGACGCTGTAGAGCCCCGGAGGTACCCTGAGGGCTTCGAGTACGTATTAGTCAACGGCGAGGCCGTGGTCGAGAAGGGAAAACACACCGGAGCAACCCCGGGGAAGATCGTTAAGAGGAGCGATTAGGCTCCCTTTTTTAATCCCGGATAGCCTAAACCTCTAGGGACAGGAGCATTCATGATGCCCGGTAAATACGGTTGCCAGAGCATGGTCGGGAAGATGCGGAGGGTACTCGTGAAGAGGCCTGACGCCGGCTTCGCAGTGGATGACTGGAAAAAATGGCACTACACGGGGCCAATAGACCTGGAGGAGGCCCAGGGGGAGCACGACGCGTTCACTCAGATTCTACGGGACGAAGGGGTCGAGGTCCTTTACCACACCGAGAAGCAGCCGGATCACGCTGACTCGATCTTCACATACGACCCAGCCATCGTTACGGAGGAAGGTGCAATCGTGTTCCAGATGGGGAAAATCCTCCGGAGGGGGGAGGAAGCACCCATGACGCGGAGGCTCACCGAGCTCGGCATCCCCGTACACTACCGGATACATGGGGACGCGACGGTCGAGGGCGGCGACACCCTCTGGCTCGACGAGGACACGCTGGCCTTGGGGCAGGGGTTCAGGACAAACGCAAAGGGGCTGAGCCAGATGAGGGAAGCCCTGACGCCCCTGGGCGTTGAGGTGATCCCGGTGGAGCTCCCATACTTCTACGGCCCCGAGGCCTGCCTCCACCTGATGTCCCTCGTCAGCTTCGCAGACCACGATCTGGCCGTGATATATCCATCCCTGACGCCGGTGCCCTTCTGGAAGCTTCTCAGGGAGAGGGGCGTGGACCTCATCGAGGTCACCGAGGACGAGTTCAACGTGATGGGGACCAACGTCCTCGCCCTTGAGCCTAGGAGATGCCTGATGCTCGACAACGCGCCTGCAATCAAGGGCAGGCTTGAGGAGGCGGGATGCGCCGTGCTCACGTACAGGGGGGTCGAGACCTCCCTCAAGACGGAGGGTGGCCCTACCTGCCTCACCAGACCATTACTGAGGGACTAAGACGATGAACGACCTGGAGAAGAGAGTGCTAGACGCCATCGACCACGATGGGCTGCTGGATTACCTGAGTGAACTCATCTCGATACGAAGCTTAACCGGTGAAGAAGGGGAAGCCCAGAGAAACGTCTCCGAAAAGATGGCTGACATCGGCCTGGAGGTAGACTCCTGGGACCTCGACCTGGAAACCCTCAGGGAGCACCCGGACTTCAGCATGGAGGTCGACAGGGGGGAGGGCACGGGGGTCGTCGGGGTCTACGGCGAGGATAGGGGCGGAAGGAGCCTCATCCTGAATGGTCACGTCGACGTTGTGCCACCCGGTGACGACTCCAACTGGAGCTATCCACCCTGGGAGGCAACCATCGACTCCGGGAGGGTGTACGGCCGCGGTGCCGTCGATATGAAGGGCGGGCTGTCCTGCGCCCTCTTTGCGGTCAAGGCGATCCGAGGCACGGGCATCCAGCTGGATGGCAAGCTCATGATTGAGAGCGTCGTGGGGGAAGAGGACGGTGGAGTGGGGACCCTCGCCTCCGTCCTGAGGGGCTACACAGCCGATGGAGGGGTGATCATGGAGCCCACGGAGCTGAAGATCGCCCCTGCCCAGGCGGGGGCCCTCTGCTTCCGCATCAAGGTGCACGGTCAATCCGCCCACGCCTGCGTGAGGGAGGAGGGGGTGAGCGCCATCGAAAAGTTCATGCCCATCTATGCGGCCTTGACGAAACTCGAGAAGGACAGAAACTCAGAGGTCAACGACCCCCTCTACTCAAGGTACAGCCTCCCCATCCCCCTGAACCTGGGCAAGATCCAGGCAGGGAACTGGCCGTCAACGGTGCCCGAGAGCCTCGTCCTCGAGGGGAGGTACGGGATCGGAGTGGGAGAGGACATCGAGGAGGCGAGGCGAGTGTTTGAGAAGACGCTGTCGGAGACCGTGGAGGCCGACCCCTGGCTCCGCGAGCACAGGCCGGACATGGAGTGGTGGGGGGCCAGTTCAAGCCCGCGAGCATCCCCGTCGACGACCCCATCGCGCTCACAGTCGACGAGGCATACAGCGCAATCACAGGCTCGAAAGCCGTCTACGAGGGGGTGACCTACGTCTCGGACATGAGGCACCTGGTCAACGTCGGAGGGACGCCCACCGTCCTCTTCGGACCCGGAGACGTCAGGACCTCCCACAGACCCGACGAGTACGTCTCGATAGATGACCTCAGAACTACGGTGAAAACCCTCGCCCTGACGGTGCTCCGATTCTGCGGAGCCCGGTAGGATCGCAAGTGTAAATTAGGGAACCTGTCCCATCTTGTACACGATATTATGAATGCATCATTCTTAGGTGGAGACCTCTCCGGACTTCCCAAGATCAGGGACGCCGAGAGGAGGAGGATCTCTAGCTACGACAGGACCGGCGGGAACAAGGACTTCACCGTGGTCCCCGCCGGGGAGACGGCGGTCCTCGCCGAGATGGAGGGGGCCGGCTGCGTCAAGCACATCTGGGCCACCATCAGGAGCAGCGACGAGTGGTACCTAAGGAAGCTGGTGCTCAGAGCCTACTGGGACGGGGAGGAGAGCCCCAGTCTCGAGGTGCCCGTCGGCGACTTCTTCGGCATCGGTCATGGAGTCACCCACAACTACGTCTCCGCCCCCCTCCAGATGAGCCCCCAGGACGGCAAGGGCTTCAACTGCTGGTGGCCCATGCCATACAAAAAGGGCGCCAGACTCACCATCGAGAACCAGGGGGAGAAGGAGTGCAGCGCCTTCTACTACTACGTCGACTACGAGGAGTACAACGAGCTGGAACCAGGCTTGGGACGGTTCCACGCAACGTGGCGCCGGGAGAACCCCACAGACGGCATCCCCGACGAGGGGATGGAGAACAGGGCATGGCAGTTCCAGGGGGAGAACCCCGACGGCGCAGGTAACTACCTCCTCCTCGAGGCTGAGGGGAAGGGCCACTACGTGG
>JAUWDP010000261.1 GCA_030608725.1 Candidatus Bathyarchaeota archaeon | reverse complement strand
GAGGGAGCGGATGCTGTGGTGATCTGGGGAGGCCATGATCCTTCTTTGATTGCGGCGAGGGAACTGGTGGACGTGCCAGTCCTGGGACCCGGCATGGCCTCGATGTACGTCGCATCCGCCCTTGCGGAGAGGTTCGCCCTCCTCGTGCAGCTCCCTCAGGTCACGGAGATAGCCAGGCGCCAGATAAGGGAGCTCAGGCTTGAAGATCGGTGCACGGGCATCTACCCCGTCGGCCTCCCCGTCCTCCAGCTTGGGAGGCCAGAGAGCTTCGAACAAGTCTTGGAGACGGCGGTCACGGCGGTCGAGGACGGGGCTGACGCCATCTGCTTTGGCTGCATGGCACTCAACGACCACGCCGACAGGCTGTCCGAAGCACTTTCCAGTACCCATCCAGGGGCCCTCGTCATCCATCCTGGGAAGGCGGCGATACGCCTTACCGAGCTGCTCGTGGAGATGGGGCTCTCACACAGTAAGAGGAGCTATCCGGCCCCCAGGAAGGAGGTCAGGTTCCCCTCCTAGAGGGAGAAGTCGGTTTCCACGTTATGCTCCGTCAGGAACCTGTCTATCTCAGCCTTCGTGGGGACGTTCACGCCGGCCCCCATCTTGGTGACCTTTACGGCTCCCACGATGTTGGCGAATCTTGCTGCTTTCTCCAGGGGCCAGCCGACGAGATAACCGTAGACAAGTGCTGCGTTGAATGCGTCCCCTGCCCCAGTCGTATCGACGGCTCTGACATGGAAACCTGGGATCCTCTCGAAGCCTGAAGCGCTGCTCACGGCGCATCCCTCTCTACCCAGTTTCAAGACGACTGCCTCAACTCCATCGTCGCGGATGGTTCCAGCTGCTTCCTCTACGTCGGAGATAGCCGTCAAAAGCTCCAGCTCTCGAAAGTTCAGGGAGATAAGTGTGGAGGCCCCGATGACCTGTTCTCTTACCCTCTTGTCAATCCGGGTGATGATGGGGCTCGGGTCGAAAAAGATGGGTATGCCGGCACCTGTGGCTATCTCAACTGATTTGAGGACGGCATCCCTGAGAGGTGAAGTAGCTAGGGCGTAGCCTGAGACGTAGAGCAGACGCGAGGCACGAATATGCTCTGGTTCGATTCGTTCAGGCGTCAGATGTTCGGTGGCGCCCGGGAAGCCGATGTAGGCGTGATCACCAGTTTCGTCCACCATGCAGATGCATGAGGCGGTCCTGACGCCCTCCTTGACGCATATCCTTGAGACGTCGACCCCCTTGGATCTCAAGCCCTCGACGAAGAAGCCGCCGAGGTCGTCGTCTCCCACGCAGTCCACGATGCCGGCTGCGAGGCCCAGCCGACTCGCCTGGATCAGGAAGTTGGAGGCTCCCCCGAGCTGCCTTGTCATCCCCTCGCCCACCACGGAGTCCTCGTTTCCAGCTGGGAAGCGGGGGACCGGGATCACTATGTCGACGACGGAGTCTCCCACTGTGACGACGTCGAGGGGCATCTCGCTACCCCTTCGAGTACTCTATGAGCTTCAGGGCCACGTCCTTGAGGTCCAAGTCGCTCTCCTCTTCTACCTGCCTCACCATCTCCGGTGGGAAGGCGTCTATCCCCTTGAGGGCTCCGGCGATGCCGCCTACCATGGAGGCTATGGTGTCAGTGTCGCCTCCCAGGTTTGAGGCCGCGATTATCGCCTCCATGGGGTCACCTCCTGCGGAGTGGAAGAGGCCGAAGACTGTGGGTATGGAGCTGACGCAGGCCACGTCGGCCCCGATGTAGTCGTAGAGTACGGCGGCGGCCGCGGACGGGTCCATGCCCTCTGTCAGGTCGATGGCGAGCTCGATACGCTTCTCGATTGAGGGGAGGGTGACCTGTCGCCCCCGTTTGGCTCCCAATGCAGCGCACTCCAGGGCAGCCCTGACCGCTGAGTCCACTGTGGAGGAGGGGGTCAGGGCTTCCGCTATCGCTCCGGCGACGGCTGAGGCCGCTGAGATTGCGACGCTGGTGCCGTGGCTTGGGAGGCATGTCTTCTCTACGTCGTCGAGGAGCTTCTGCCGGTTGCCGACGTTGATGATGCCGATGGGGGAGATCTTCATGGCTGCCCCGTTGGTGACGCCCTGCCTGCCGGTCTCCCGGGGGTCCTTCCCCTCCATGAGGCCCCTGATGGCCCGGGAGGTGCTGGGGCCGATGAGGCTGGATTCGAGGAGCTTCCTGTCCGTGGCCCATTTCAGGATGCGCTTCGCCATGCCCTCGGGGGTCGCGCCGCCATCCTCCAGGAGCATCTCGACTACGAGCATGGTGAGCTCGGTGTCGTCGGTGATGTGCCCGGCCTTCAGGCCGTCGTGGTAGGGATGTCCCGGGGGCGCATCCAGGAGCTTCTCGATGCGTCCGTAGCTCTCCACGATCTCGTGGGGCAGGAAGGCGGACGCGGGCATCCCCATGGCGTCACCCACGGCGACTCCAGCCAAGCACCCGTGCACTCTGTCTAGGAGTTTATATTGACTAGGCATAAAGCTCTCTCAGTGCGAAAATACCCCTTAGTGTTTTTAGAGTTTTGCGAACGCCGAATTAGGCTGTCATCATTACATCGTAGATCACTGAGCTGGCTACCAAGCATGAGAAGGGATTCTACCAAGTGTGGGGCATACAGGCCTCTGTCAAGTTCTTCGCCTAGATGGAGCTCGCTGCTCCGGGGATCCTTGAGAGGGTTGTGAGAAGCATTAAAGAGGGGTTCGAAGGCTGATCATGGCCTACTCGGGAAAGGAATAAATAAAATCGGTTATAATCTCCCGATATGGCCACCCAGACGAGCCGTAAGTATCGACTTCGCGACGATTATCGGCGTTTCGACCAGAAGAATGAGATGTTCTGCAGGAGCATCTGGGACACCGAGTTCGC
>JAUWDP010000201.1 GCA_030608725.1 Candidatus Bathyarchaeota archaeon | reverse complement strand
GTTGAAGCAGTGATCAGGATCGTACAGGAGCTAGGCAAGAAAGCCCTAGTGGTCGAGACGGAGGGGGGTATCACATCGCCTGACACGGCGATCCATGAAACTGGCATGATGGAGGTAATAGAGCGTCTGGGCTCTGAGTACATCAACATGAGAAAGCTCGAAGATAAAGTGGAGCTAGAGGTCAAAGAGCCTCGTAAAATCAAGAAATTCAAAGTAGCCCGTATAGCGACGGAGTCAGCCATCATCACAGTGCCATCCATGAAGACACTACATCACACAGGTATCACCATGGGGCTCAAGAACATGTTCGGCATGCTCACCACCCGCAAGAAATACCCCATGCACCGCCACGGAATGAACAACGTCATCTACGATATCTGCAAGACCCTGCCACCTACTCTCAGTGTTATCGACGGCTTCTACGGCAAATCCGGTAGAGGTCCATGGGAGGGTACACCTGTGAAGATGGACACCATCATAGCTAGCATCGACCCGGTGGCATCAGACGCAACAGCGGCAAGATGCATAGGGATTGACCCCATGACTATCGATCACGTCCGCTGGCTCCACGAGGCAGGCATGGGCGAGATTACGGACATCGAGGTCGTAGGCGACGGAATTGAAGACGTCTACCAAAAATGGGACAGGGGATTAGAGAATTAATTCAACTCATTGACTCAGCGGGACGCGCGCCAGCGCGTTGCCAAATTCTTTTGGTTGACATATACGGGATATAATACTGAGAACGGACACACAAGTCTCGCGCGCGCTGTTGATCTTACGCAGAGTAAAACATCTGTTTCGCTTCCTCTAGGAGGCTGAAGGGCTAAACTCATCTAACTCGGTCAGGTACGTGGTGAGAGCCTCCTCGACACCAGTCGGTAAGTTCGTCAGCGGTCCGGGATTTTCCCGATCAGCTTCTACCAGAGCGCGCTATGATAGAAGGGTTGCTCAAATAAATTTGTAAAAAAAGGGGAAAGAGAGGGGAGATATCATCACTGGTAGTGGGATTCGAATTCAACAAGTGTGATAATAGCGCGCGCAGCCACTCAGATGCTCGTAGCCTTTATGCTGTGATGCAACGCGCCATACATTATTTTCATTATATGGTAAGTGTTAAGCGGTAATGTACGCCAGCGCGCGCAACATAAGATATCTGACAAGAACCTAAATGCAGGCCCAACCAAGGCCTGAGATGTCTACACAGGGACTCTGTTCAAGGTCAATAGAAAGTACGCTGAGAAGTCGCGCACGCAATAATATTATCAGGCGAACACCAATATTATCCGGATTGTTATGCCTGAGACCGAGAAGGATCGTTGGAGTATCAAGGCCCAGATCCACTACCCATTGATAGGCGAGGTCCGCCTCTCCCCTGACGGCGAGAAGATCGTCTACACGGTGAGGGAGCCCCTACTAGGCGAGGAGAAGAGCGCTTTCATCTACCACCTCCGCCTAGCGGATGTGGAGACCGGGACGAAGCGCCAGCTCACGTTCGGTGATGGGAGCGAAACCAGCCCCCGTTGGAGCCCCTGCGGTCGTTACGTCGCATTCGTCTCAACGCGGAAGGAGAAGTCCAACCTCTACGCCATGAGGACGGACGGCGGTGAAGCGTGGGCCCTCACGGACAATGAGAAATACGGGATAACTGGCATCGAGTGGGCACCCCACGGGGGATCCATCGCCTTCCTGATGCCGGAGCCGCCAACGGAGGAGAAGGATAAGAGGACTAAGGCGAAGGACGACGCCTACCTTTGGCACGAAGAGTTCGACTACCAGCACATCTACACAGTAGCTTTCAGCGTTGGGCCAAGGGAGCTCCCCACGGTCAGGCAGATCACCAAGGGCGAGTTCCACGTGGTAGCCATCGACTGGTTGCCCGACGGAGGGTTCATCGTCTTCAAGCATCAGCCCAACCCGCTGGCTAACGTGTGGCCCGACTCGAGGTTGGCCCTTGTACCATCGGAGCCCAAGGAGCCAGTTGAGGAAGCCGGATTGAAGGACCTAGGGCTGCTGGCTAGTTGGTCTGGGGGCGTCAAGGCCTCTCCGGATGGCAAGTGGATAGCCTGCTCCGCTGGCGACCTGCCGACGGAGTGGGCCTTCTCCAACAGGATAGTCCTCTATTCGACGGAGGGGAAGAAGGGCAAGCCCTTAGCCAGGACGCCGGACAGCCAGAGCTACCTGATGGGATGGTCACCGGATGGCGAGAGCGTCTACGCCTACGAGTCCGAAAGTGTTACCACACAGGTCTGGGAGCTCCC
Source organism: Candidatus Bathyarchaeota archaeon (assembly GCA_030608725.1). The sequence continues at coordinate 1,233 of JAUWDP010000201.1, read as the reverse complement.
GGCCTCGGGCGGCGACGGAAGGAAGGTCACCAGCGCGGAGCTGAGGAGGAAGGCCTTCGATGTCGGTGCTTTAGGGATGATCGCCTATGCCGCTGAGGACTTCGGATCGATGAATTCGCTGCACATCTTGTATCCCGGAGATGGCTCCGAGAGAGAGGTGTCGCAGCCAGATATACCCGAGGAATGGCCCACTGCCGAGGTCCCGAGGGCGGAGGTGATAAACTGGAAGTCGAGGGACGGAATCGACGTGGAAGGAGTCGTCTACTATCCACTGGGCTATGAGGAGGGGAAGAGGTACCCACTCATAGTGGAGGTGCACGGAGGCCCCACCGGCGTCTACGGCCGCACCTTCGTGGCAGACCCCATGAGGTACGGGAACACTGCGGTCCTTGCCCAGGAGGACTTCGTGATGTTCAGGGCGAACCCACGGGGGAGCAGCGGCTACGGCAAGGAGTTCCGGTTCGCCAACTACAATGACTGGGGAGGCGGGGACTACGAGGATATCTTGTCTGGCGTGGACCACCTAATCGAACAGGGCATCGTCGACCCCGACAGGATGGGTATCCTGGGCTGGAGCTACGGCGGCTATATGACGAGCTGGACGATAACCCAGACAGACAGGTTCAAGGCCGCCTGCGTCGGAGCCGGGGTCACCAACCTGATGAGCTTCAACGGCACCTCGGATATACCTACCTTCATCCCCGATTATTTCCACGGCGAGTTTTGGGACGACCTGGAACCCTACAGAGCCCACTCGGCGATGTTCAATGTAAAGGACGTGAAGACTCCGACACTGATCCAGCACGGTGAGAAGGACGCCAGGGTCCCCGTGAGCCAGGGCCAGGAGCTCTACAACGCCCTGAAGCGACAGGAGGTTCCCACCAGAATGGTGATCTACCCCAGGCAGCCCCACGGAATCAACGAGCCAAGGCTGATGATGGACGTCAGGAAGAGGTCCGTTGAATGGTTCCTACGCTGGGTCCTCGGAAAAGAGACGTAGTGAACAGACCTTTTCTGCGCGCGCAAACTGGCTGTGAGGCAGTTAAGGTGTTTCACCCGAGCACTGCATTCGATTTGAGCCCCGAAGGCGTCTTGAACTCCACCACGTGGGACCCCGGGTCATCACCCATTACCTCGGGGTGCATACTACCCAGCCCGTACCTCTCCGCCTCTACGATGTGCGCGCGCGCGCAGCCAACGATGACAGATAATGTCCGTAGCCGAACTCATGTG
>JAUWDP010000219.1 GCA_030608725.1 Candidatus Bathyarchaeota archaeon | reverse complement strand
AGTATGTTTATCAGGAACGTCCCCTCCAGCCCTATGAGCACCGTCATGAGCTTGCTCCTCCTGGTGTAGGGGCCCTGGAGCCCGGTCATGAAGGTGAACGCTAGGAGCACGAAGCTCTGCCAGCCGATGCAGTTCCAGTTGATGTATATCCTGAGGGGTATCCAGGCTCCGGTCAGGAACAGGTTCGATCCGTTGATGGAAACGGGTACGCCGAGTGTCTTCAGCAGGACCGCCACGATCCTCACGATGAAAGGTGCAAATAAGCCCTGGATTATTGAGACGAACTGGAGGCTCTCAACTACCTTCGTCAGGAACTCGTTGAACGTCGTAACGAAAGGTAGGATTACGAACGTTACAGAGGCGACTATGATTATCCTCTGGAAGACCTTTCCCTGGGCGCGCTGAACTATACTGTCACTCATCTTGCTTTCTCCTCCTCTTCATGGTCGCTCTCAGGTGACCCGAGACGTAGCTCGTGGTTACGAAGAAGAGCGATACCTGAATCACATTTGTCAGGTTCTCTTGGACGACCATCCCCGGAAGGTCGATGTTGGAGTGTCTTTGGGAGCTGTCGTACTCGAGGACATATGTCAGCTCCTTGTCGTCGTAGATACTGATGCTCAGGTGGAGGGTGTGTCCGCTGTCGAAGTCGTGCTCGTCGATATGGCTCCCTGTGAACTGATACTGCGTCATCTGCTTCTTGATCCTGATGTTGAAGTCTTCAGTGTTGACCAGGGTCGACCCGCCTATCTCATCCACGTCGTACAGCTTGAAGCGTATCTGGGTATCGTAATTGTTCAGCTTCTCTGAGGTTGCGAACTTCAGCCAGACTGTATAAATGATAGAGCCCTGCAGGCTGTAGTCGGCACCCAGCGGGCCATACAGATAGAAGTTCCACATCTCGTAGAACTCCGGGGAGCTGCTGGACTGGACGGGGTCGCTGTACGCCGAGGGATCGAGCTGGGTGAATTCTGGCATAGTCATGATCCGGCTCGTCGAGATCGTGTTGACCGTCACAGAGGAGGTCAGGTGTTCGAAGCTCAGTATCGTCTGATCGACCCCGGCGGCTCTGACCGAGAGGATGGCAACCCCATTCAGGAAGGTCGCGAGGAGGATGATCACCATAGTCGCCAGGCCCATCGCCTTCTTGCCGTAAATGAAGTCGGGCAGAAGCCCGATGAGGTCTAACCCCTCGAAGGATGTCCTGATCTTCTCGAGCAGGGTCTTCGTATCGTCCTCCGTCTTGTAGTCGAGGATGAAGTTCTGGGATAGATACCAGAAGGCGCTCAGCCAGATGAACGTCAAGACCGTCGAGAAGTAGTCATGGAAGGTAATTGCTGGCCCGTACCCACCGTTCAACAGGAGGAGGCACGTGGAGGTGACCCTGATGATGTTCAGGATGACTACGCCCTCAATGCCGAGGACGACGCACTTGATCCTGCTCCCGAGGGTGTACTTCCCCTGGAGGACGGTGACGAGGGCTAACGCCAGGAGTATGAAGCTCTGCCACCCCACGCAGTTCCAGACGATGTCTATCTCGTAGGGCAGACCACCTGTCATCATGTATATGCTGGATCCGCTTATGACCGTCTCTATCTTGAATATCTCCTCTAGCACGGTGCCAGCGAGGCGAACCATGACCGGAACCGTGTACTTCTCCAGTATCTTGTAGAGCCCTGAACCGAGGGCTAACTGGGTGAGGAGATCGTTGATGGTGGTTATGAGGGGGAGGATCGTAAGTCCCACCAGGGTGAACCAGATGACGCCCTCGTACCTCGCTCCGAATCTCAGGAGGAACTCCTTCACTCGGTTAGACATCGTCCTTCTTCCTTCGAAGCTTCATTATGATCGCGGGGATCACCGGGGCCAGTATGAGGAGGGGTAGCAGTGACTCTGGCATCACCATCCCAGGGAAATCCACTCGGGAATGCTTCTCCGTGGAGTCGTAGTCGAGGTAGAATGTCCAACCGTCCTCCCCCTTGAACAATATCTCCACGATGATGCTATGCCCCTCCCTGAACTGTATCGACTTGATGACCTCGGCGGGGAGCGTCAGTGCCTCCTCCGGGGATTCGTCGTCGACATCCACGTCCTTGAACTGGTAGGAAAACTTGGAGTCCGTATCACCGTCCTCATCCAGGTCCGTGACGAGAACCTTCATGTCGACCTCGTGCACCTCGTCAGCGTAGAGGAACAGGTGTAGGTTCAGGCTCCCCTTCATCGAATAGTCCTCCTCCAGGGGCCCAAACAGGTAGAACTGCCACCCCTTCTGCCAGTCCGTGCCGGAGAGGGTGTAGCTGTCCGTCCGTGTGGTCCCCAAGGAGATGTAGTCCGGATGGGTGAGGATCATGTTCGTGTATTTTCCGTTGATGGTGACGCCAGAGGCGACGTACTCGAGGTTCAAGGCGGTGATTGGGCTATCGTCCACCGGCACCGACATGGCGGCTGCGGTGACCCAGACAATCAGGGTCGACATGAGGAGCAGGAACAGGAGCGCCATCGCTGAAGGCCTCCGCCTCCTCTGCCGATCCCGCTCCTCCTGCCTCTGAGCCCTAGGAGCCTCCCTACGCGGGAGTATCCAGCTGAAGAGCCTCCTGACCCTTATCTGGAGGATCCTGTTGGTGACGCTGCCCGTTTTGAGGGTCCTGACCCAGCCTCCCTCGTCCTTCTCAAGGAGGCCCTTCACGGCGGCGTAGGCCTGGAAGGGCGTGAGGACGTAGCTGAGAACTATGAACGAGAATATACCTGAGTAGTCCTCCTTCGCGGTCTGCTCCAGGAAGAGCCCCGACAGACTCATGAGTGGGAGGGCGAAGAGGTTGCTCAGGATGAGGCACCACCCGAAGGTGGCCGTCCAGAAGAAGGGGTGCTCCCCCAAGAGTTCGGCCGCCACCCAGAAGAATGTCCCGACGAGGAAGAAGAAGGACTGGAGGTAGTAGGGGGCGAAGTAGACGAACTCGAGCTTCTCCCGACCGGTCAGGTTGTGGGACTTGAGGACGTCCCAGAAGTATTTCTTAACGGCGAAGGTGTGCCCTTCAGCCCAGCGCATCCTCTGGCGGGCGAGGGCCCTGATGGTCGTGGGTATCTCGGCCGGGGCCTGGATGAGGGGGGTGTAGAGCACCTTGTAGCCCGCGAGGTACATCCTGATGGTGAGGTCCCAGTCCTCGGTGATGCTGTGGGTCCAGCCCAGGTTCTTCAGTATCTCGGCCCTGATCATGAAGACGCTGCCCGTGATCATCTTCATGGCGCCAAAGAACTCCTGGGCGACCCTCTCTATCATGTA
>JAUWDP010000221.1 GCA_030608725.1 Candidatus Bathyarchaeota archaeon | reverse complement strand
ACCATCACAATGGCGAGAAGCCTCAAGATCAAACCTCAGACACTGCTCATCTTTCAATCATTCGTGATCAACATCGGGGGCATGGTCCTGTGGATGGGCTCCATTCCCAATATTATCATCGGCTTGGAAGCGGGGCTCTCCTTCATGGATTTCCTGGTGAACGTCATGCCCCTAGGTGTCATCCTCTATTTGGTGACACTCGTCATCTTCATCCGCATGTTCAAGGCTGACTACACCCCAGAGCCCGAGGAAGAGTTTAGGGACTTGGAGTTCGACGAGTGGATCGAGAGGGCCATCGATGTGAGCGGCCTGCACGTATCCCGCATAAACACTGGAATGATAATAGCTGCTGTAATCATGATTCTAACCATCGTAGGGTTCGTGGTCTACGAGAGTTTCAACATGACCCCCGCCTTCGTCGCCCTCTTCTGCGGATTCCTCATGGTGCTCTCCCAGACCCGGGACCCCTCCGTCATACTGAGGGAGATCGACTTGTCGACGATACTGTTCCTAGCCGGGATGTTCGTCATGATCAACGGCCTCGCGAAGATAGGTATCATCGAGGCGCTCTCTCAGAGCCTATTTGCCGTTCTCGGAAGCTCTCCGCTCAGGGCCTCGGTTATCCTCATGTGGCTCTCGGGGGTCGTCTCCTCCGTAGTCGACAACATCCCCGTCGCGACGTCCCTCTCCCCAATCGTGCGGGACATGGTCGTGGACCAGTCATGGGAGGTGCTATGGTGGGGGCTGGTCATAGGGGCGAACCTAGGGGGCTGCATGACACCAATAGGCTCCCCGAGCAACGTCATCGCCATGGGCGTCTCAGAGCAGGAGGGTTACCCCATCCCGTTCAACCAGTTCCTGAAGTTGGGGGTCATGCTCACCATCCTCTACTTCATAATATCCATGGCCTACATTTACGTCAGGTTCGGCCTGATGGGTTAACTTTGAGCGTTTGTCACTGAGCGGGGATGGCTGTCAGGTAGTCCTGGACGAGCTTGAGCTTCGGCCTGTACCTTCTAACGTAATCCTGGGCCTCATCGGTGAAGCCTGCTGGTGCAGTGATCTTCTTGGTCCCTTTCTTCGCCTCGCCCATGACATCCGCCTTCTCATAGACCAGATTGGGGCAGCGATACCCCAGGAATCTGGGCTTCAGGCAGGCCTTGCTCGCCCTTTTCTTGAAGCAGTAGAGGCGCCTCTCCTGGGGATCCAGGTTGCAGTTGTAGCTTCTCCTCTCCTTGACCATTTTATTGTGGTCATTTGGACCTAAATAACTGGATTATGGACCCACAGAATGTACCCGCAGAAGATACATTTCATCGGGACTCGGGCGCATGTTATTTGATAACCGTCCGAACGTTCCGATGGAGGTGGAGCGCGCTCCGAGTCGGGCTTGTCGTACTCTAGATGTGCCCGTCGAACCACGCGATGAGCCGCCTCATGACGTCCAGCTGATTCGCGGGCTTTCTCCTCACCCCATGCCCCTCCTCGACGTAGCGCACTAACACGGTCTCCACGTCGTACTTCTTCAGCGCGGCGAACATCTGCTCAGCCTCGACGATGGGGGTGTCGTGGTCCTTCTCCCCGTGGATGAACAGGACCGGCGTCCTCACCTTGTCCGCCTGCATTATGGGTGACTGCTTTATCATGAGGTCCAGCTTCTCCCAGGGGAGGCCCTTGATCTCGACCTCGACCCAGCTGGAGAGGGCTGAGCAGCCCCACTGGCTGAAGAGGTTGCTGATGGATGAGATGGAGACCGCCGCCTTGAACTTGTGTGTCTGGGTGACGATCCAGTTGGTTAGATAGCCCCCGTAGCTCCCGCCGTAGACCCCCAGTCTCTCGGGATCAACGTAATCCCTCGTACTCAGGACGTGATCCACAGCCTCCATGTTGTCCCTGTACTCCCCGCCCAGCATGTCCTCCACCACGGCGTCGGTGAACGCCTGACCGTACCCCGAGCTCCCACGGTAGTTAACCCCGAACTGGACGTACCCCTGTGCTGCCAGGAGCTGGCCGCGGGAGTTCCAGGACCACCCGCCCATCCCCGAGGGGCCGCCCTTGATGCTGAGGATGCCCGGATACTTCCTCGCCTCGTCGAGGTCCGCGGGCCCGTATAGCCATCCCTGGATGTCCCAGCCGTCGGAGGACTTGAATGTGAACTCCTCGGGCCAGACCAGCTCCACCTCCTCCAGAAAGCCGTTGTAGTCCGTGAGCTTGACCTCGTTCCCGCCGTCAAGATCAGCTGAGTAGATGTCTCCCGGGGTCCTGGGATCCGACATGCTGTAGACAATCTTCCCGGCTCCAATGTTCAGGACGCCGTATCTGCAGTCCCCCTCCTTGACCTTGGATACGTCTCCTCCTTCAGGTGAGACGGAGCAGATGGGGGTCTTCCCCCGGTCCGAGGTCGTGAAGTAGATCCTCTCTCCGTCAGGCGACCAGTAGGGGGCTGTGCACGGCCTGTCATAATCGCCAGTTATGTCCCGGGGGTCGCTGCCGTCGGAGTTGACGACCCAGATGTGCCGGTCCTCAGGGGTGCTCTCGTTGCTCGTGTTCCCCCTCGTCGTGGCAGTGTAGGCGATCTTGGTACCGTCAGGTGACCACTTGAGGTAGTACTCGGCTCCGACGGACTCGGTTATCCTCCTTATCTCCTTGGTCGCCACGTCGACGGCGTAGATGTCAAGGTGCATGTTGAGGTCCGCCTTTCCGGTGCGGTTGGAGACGAACGCGATCTCCTTCCCGTCCGGGGACCACGCGATGGAGTGCTCGTCGTAGTCGCCGAAGGTGAGCTGCGTTGGGCGTTCCTCCCCCAGGGGGGAAACGACGAATAGGTGCCTCCTCCTCATGTCTGAGTTGCCGAAGAATGCCTTGTATTGGAGTCGGGTGATGACCTTGACCTTGGCGTCCTTATCGTAGGGCTCCAGCGTGGCGAGGAAGGCGATCCTTGAGCCGTCGGGAGACCACTCGATGATGTTCCCCACCGTGGAGACGCCGAGGCTTGCGTTGCTCACCTCGTACTCCCAGACCTTCCTCTTTCCCTTCCCATCAGGAGCCATGACGGTGATGGCGCTCTTCCCCTCCTCCCCCCTCTCGACGAATGCGATCGCCTTGCCGTCGGGGGACCACCTCGGCATGCTGCACTTGCCAGTCTCCGTGAGCCTAACCGCCTCGCCACCCTTGGTAGGGACGACGTAGATATCGCTCTCCTTCTTGTTCTCCTCAAGCTTCGTTGAGCTGAGGAGGTAGACCACCCTCTC
>JAUWDP010000154.1 GCA_030608725.1 Candidatus Bathyarchaeota archaeon | reverse complement strand
GGTCCCGTCGGGGGGCGGAGGGGACGCGGAGCGCAGGGCAGCCCGTACGGGGCGCGGCTACGGCCACACGAAGTACGACACTCTTGACAAGGTCGACCGGACCTACCTGAGGCTCGCGGCGGCTAACTTCTCCAGGTTCCTGCTGAGGGTGGCCAACGCGGACGACTGGTCTCCGAGGCGGAAGAGCCAGGAGGACATCAAGGCCTTCATCGAGAAGATGGGCTACGACGATACGATAGCCCTCAACGAGAAGGTGAAGGAGTACGTCAGCGGCTGGGACGAGCACCACCCCGACACCGTGGACTACCTCAACCGGGTATCAGCCTGGTGACAAACCCACCTTTTTTTCCTTTTTTACGCTTTCGCGAACCTTTTCAAGGCTTCAGTCCATCTCATTCACGATCGTAGCTTGAAGCCAGACATGGGAAGGAGGCCGGTGCCAGTTTGGGGCGGTGACTGTGAGGCCATGAAACTGCTGGGGATTGAGGGGGAGTACCTCTCGTTCCTCTTGGATATGGAGGTTGAGCTAGGTCTTCTACGACACGTCCTCGGATGCAATGTGTGCCTAGGGACTATCAAGGAGCGAATATCGGGGGAAAGGAAGGACGAGCTCGGTACCATCAGTGAACTATTCGACGACGCGATGGGGGTGAATGTCGTTGAACTCGATGAGCTCGTCGAGCGGAGGATAAGTCAGAGGATCGAACAGCTGGAGCGTCTTAAGGAAGACGCGGACCTGGAGCTCGAAGACCTGAGGAGGAACCTGGGGCCGCTCATCCACCACGATCAATGATGAGCTTACGTCCGAACCTATCCCTCTTGCCCCAACGCTCTCTTCAATCCATCTATGGCGTCCTGGTAGTCCGACCACATCCGACCCCCAGTCACGCCCCCATCAACGACTAGGGCTTGACCGTTGACGAAGCCAGAGTCGTCGCTCGCAAGCCAGAGGGCGGCCTTCGCTATGTCCTCGGGTAGCCCCGTGCGTCGGATGGGCTGGGCTCTCTCGAAGGAGTCCTTCACGATGTCAAGTTTCTCGTCAGCCTCCTCGACGGAGAGCCCCTTGGCCCTCCCGATCATGGGCGTCGCTATGAACCCCGGGCAGATGCAGTTGACGCGGACGCCGCTCTCCCCCAGCTCCATGGCCGTCGAGCGGGTGAGCTGGATGACCCCGGCCTTGGCCGCGCTGTAGATGTGGTTCCCGTACCCCGTCCTGATGCCGGCGACGCTGGCGGTGTTGATGATGCTCCCCCCTCCCTGGGCCTTCATGACGGTGGCTGCGTGCTTTATCCCAAGGAAGACCCCCTTGAGCAGGACGCCGATGGTCTCATCGAAGGCCTCCACCGAGACCTCTTCGATGGATCCAACAGCTCCTGCGATGCCTGCGTTGTTGAACACGACATCCAAACGACCGAAGGTCTCGATCGCGTGCCTCACGGCCTGTTCAACGTCGTCTTCGAGGCTCACGTCAGCGTGGAGGTAATCGGCGTTGGGTCCCAGCGCATCCGTGAGGGCCTGACCCCTCTCGTCCTGTATGTCTGTGACCAGTACCTTGGCTCCCTCCTTGACGAAGAGCCTCGCCGTGGCCTCGCCTATGCCGCTCGCGCCCCCAGTGATCAGGGCGACTCTGCCCTCAAGAATTCCCGGTATGGAAGTCCCCTCCTATTTCCTAATGTCTCAGGGTGTTTTTAACAGGTGTAGGGAGAAAAATGGAAGAAATGGGGATTATTCTTCGAGTTCCACGACCATCCAGGCCTCGATGGGGATCCAGCCCGGCTTGTAGACAGGCAGGGCCGCCCTTGCCGGCTTGCCTCCGGGGTCGCCCCAGATCTCGATGAGGAGGTCCGTGAAGCCGTTGAGGACCGCTGGCTGGTCCATGAACTCGTGGGTGCTGTTGATGAACCCCACGACCTGGAGCACCTGCTTAATCCCGTTGAGTGATCCAAGATGCTTCTTCAGCTGCGCAAGGCAGTTGAGGGCGGTCTCCCTCGCCGCCTGGTAGCCTTCCTCCAGGGTCAGGTCAGCCCCCACGACCCCCCGCTTCGTTGTCTCGAAGGGCCCCTGCCCACATGAGAATGCGATGTTCCCGGCCCACTTCGCCCCGACGTAGTTCCCCTTGGGGCCCGGGGCCTCCGGAAGCTCGATCCCTAGCTCCTTCATCCGTTCCTCGACTTTCATGTCAATCAGCATAATAATGCTCGGGACCGTTTTATCCCTTTTCACCCACCCCGTTTTCTTTGCTCTCAGACAAACGTTGTTTGACAAAGGGATATATGGAACGAACTTTCGAGGATGCATATGGATGATCGACTTCTAGGGAAGCGCTACGAGAAAGACTACACCGAAGAAACCCTCGAAAGGATCTACGACGACATCACTGTGGCCGTCTCCGTCCCGGTGAACTTAAACCTCAAGGCCGAGCACCGGGTCCTCGACCTCAGCAGGATGGAGGAGATAGTTAAGAGTGCAAGAAAGATCGCACTTCAGGACTGCGGCTGCAGGGTCGATTACGGGAACTGCGACGCCCCCAAGGACGTCCACCTCGACCTAGACGAGTTGGCAGACATTGAGCTGGAAGCAGGGAGATACAACGCAAGGGAGATCACCGTTGATGAGGCCCTCGACGTCCTGAGGCGCTCCCACGAGGCCGGCCTCGTCCACATGGCCTACACCATGAAGGGCGACGAATATCCAAAGATCATCTGCAGCTGCTGCTCCTGCTGCTGTCACAGCCTCGCGGGATATCTCAGGTTCGGGATCGCGAAGCATGTCCTGAAATCTGACTTGGTGGCCGTTGACGAGGAGGGGAGGTGTACCGGCTGCGGTGTGTGCGTCGACCGGTGCGTCTTCGGAGCCAGGGAGATGGTGGACAGGACCCTTTCCTTTAACTCGGAGCAGTGCTTCGGCTGCGGCCTCTGCGTCTCCACGTGCCCCACCGAGGCCGTGAGCCTCGTGGATAAATCTTGAGATCTACACGATCTTTCCGCAGTGAAATGTCCAGTCCCCTGGATACACCGTCGGGATGTATCTGGTGTCCAAGATGACAGATCTGTAGGGAGCTCTGACTTCCTCCAGCAGATTTCCTGTCGTGTCCTTCAGCAAGCCCAGCAGCTCCCCCTCCTCGACGATGTCGCCGAGCTCACACCTGTTGTACATGACCCCGCCGTTCTCTGTCTTGGGCCAACTACTCTCCGGGGCGGTGATCTGCTCCAGCTCCGAGCCCACGGGCTCCCCCTGGATCATGTCCAGCCCGATCATGATGTTCCTGACCCCTTGGACCCCGGTCTCCACGAACTCCGGCCAGATGCGGCTGCCCCCTCCCAGCTCCGGTCCGATGCACGGGATGCTCCTGAGCCCCGCCTGGACGGAGAGGCTGCCCATCATGTGGCTTCGGGTCCGGACTCCGCCGAGGACGGGGACTCCCTGCCCGAAGAGACTGCAGAGCCTCCGTATCTCTTCGCCCACGAGCCTGTCGGTCTCCTGGGTTCCCCTGGCGTGGATGTAACGGGCCATGAATGCCCTCCCGCCCTCGTGGAGGTCGATTATGTAGTCGGATCCGACGATGGCGTTCTCCCAGATGGCGGCGGCGATCCGCTCCATGAGGAGCCCCTTGGGCTTCCCGGGCCAGACGCGGTTCAGGTTGAGGTTCTCGTATCCCACCGAGGGAGGGGTGACCCTCATCCCCGTGTTGAAAGCGAGGGGATTGGAGACAGGTATCCCGATGACGGTGCCCGAGAGGTCGCCCGGTTCGAGGCCGCCCATCAGCCTGTTGACCACCTCCATACCGTTATACTCGTCCCCGTGCTGGACGCCAAGTAGCGTCACGGTTGCCCCCTCATTCACCCCTATGACGGCCTTGACATCTATGGAGATAGGGGAACCATCAGGGAACGAAGCCACGCCAAACCTGAAGCCCGTCTTATCGCCGCGCCCCAGGGATCTGCCGAAGAGCTCCATTGAATACACCACGAGAACATCTCCCCTCACTGAGCCCTAAAGGGTTTCCCAGGACTCAACGCCCTTATAATCGCCGCATCTGATTATCCTCGGGGATGGCGGACAGGGAGAAGGTCAAGGCTCTTCTGCTGGAGCACCATGAGAGGAGGCCCCTGATGAGGGGAACCGACTACTACAAGCTCCTCTACCAGGGGGTCTTCGGCGTAGGGCACATCATGGGA
>JAUWDP010000159.1 GCA_030608725.1 Candidatus Bathyarchaeota archaeon | reverse complement strand
ACCCTGGTGACGTACGCCTTCAGCACTAGGACCACCTCGTCCACCCTCGTGGGGCCGATCCCCACGTCAGAGCATGTGGCCGAGGCGCAGACGTCGTTGGACGTCACGTAGGGATACGTACCATGGTAAAGGCTGATATAGGTCCCCTGAGTCCCCTCGATGAGGACGTTCCTCCCGTCGTCCAGGGCCTCGTTCAACTCGGCGGGGACGTCCGCGAGGAAATCCTTCAGCGCTGGGACCTCCCTAGCCATCTTCGCAATCCTCATGGCGCGGTCTGAGTTGCATGGCCCCGTCCCAGTGCCCGTTGTCCCGATCTTCTCCTTCAGGTACCCTTTCCTGTCGGCCTCGATGTGCTTGGGCTCGATGATGGCGCACTGGGGGTCGACTCCTATCCTGTCCTCTATCCCCAGTTCCTTGATCTCCTTGAGGACTATCTCGGGGTTGATCACTACGCCGGGCCCTATGAGGAGCCTGGCGTCTTGGTTCACGAAGGCGCAGGGCACCATCCTCAGCTTGAATGTGATCCCGTCGTCCACGACGGTGTGCCCCGCGTTGGGGCCTACGCCTCCCCTTGCGCATACGGCTACCTGATCGGCGACCGCCAGGTAGGAGACGACCTTCCCCTTCCCGCCGTCGCCGAAGAATCCATCAACAACCACTGTGCAGGACATATTCAACCGTCCAGAAGCCATTCACTGAACAAACCTTTTTACATTTAAAATTTCCCCATGGGGCTTCACAATTTCTTGATAAATTGAGCGTTTCCTGTTAAGACGGTCATGGATGCTGACTTCTGTGATTGCCGGACGTATATTTTTATGCGGGGTGTGATCGTTCATATAGAGGTGGCCCCGTGACCACGAATATCGGCATCCTTGTGATCGGCAATGAGATCCTCGACGGCCTCGTCCTCGACACCAACAGCCAGTGGATCATCAACCAGCTGAAAGCCATGAACTTCCACGTCATCCAGAAGACCACTGTGAGGGACGAGATCCCAGTGATCGGCAGGGCTCTGAGGAGGCTGGTCTCCAACGGATGCAACCTCATCTTCACCACGGGGGGCCTGGGGCCGACTCACGACGACAAGACTCTCATGGGGGTGGCTAACGCATTCGACCTCCCCATGGGGCTGAACAACCAGGCACTGGAGATCGTCACACGCCAGTACACAGACCTCCATCAGAGGGGAGTCATAGAACACGCCGAGATGACCGCGCCCCGCCGCAAGATGGCGATACTCCCGAAGGGGGCAAATCCCCTTGATAACAGGGTGGGCGGAGCGCCGGGGGTTGTCCTCGACATCGAAGGGGCCCAGATAATCTGCCTCCCGGGCGTCCCGGGGGAGCTCATGTGGATATTCGACAACCAGGTCCTCCAGCTCCTGAAGAGCAAGGTGGAGGGGGCCTTCGCCGAGGACGTCATCTATCTGCCCCTGAGGGACGAGTCGACCCTCGCCCCGATAATCGACGACGTCATGAGGGACATCCCGGGAGTCTACATCAAGTCGATGGTGAAACCCTACGGCGAGTCCGGTATAAGGCTCTGGATCTCAGCTGGGGGCCAGTCCCAAGAGGAGGTGGAGGAGAAGGTGAACAGGGTCGCCAACCTCCTGGTGAAGCGCTGCGAGGACCAGCTCATCAAAGAATAGATCATAATCATTGAAGTAGCGCAGCATTTCAACGTCGCCCTGCAGGGATACAAGGATAAGTGAAATAAGCGGGGTGAAAGCTAACCTATTCTGAACACCTTGGTCGAATGCTGGCTACCCTACGGCAGGACAGAGGTCCACGTAAGCGTCCCCCTGCGGAACCTCATAGGCATGGTTGAGCCCAAGGAGACCCAGATGGATACAAGCCCAAGGCAGATCATCACCGAATCCCTCCAGAACCCCATAGGGTCCCCCAGCCTCGAAGAGATAATGAGGCGCAGGAGGAAGATAGTGGTCGGCCTGGACGGGACATTGCAGCCGACCCTTGCGAGCTCCGCGCTGTCGAGCATCCTCGAAGTGCTCCAGCCCAGGGATATCAAGGGCGAGGACGTCACCGTTGTCATAGGCAACGGGTTGAGGGAGAGGAGCAACCCAGACCTGCTCAGCGCCCTCCAGGGCCCCCAGATCTTCCAGAACATCAGGATATTTGAGCACAGCCGAGGCGTCGGAAACCTGAGAACGATAGGCAAGACGTCGAAGGGGACCGAGGTCCAGATAAACAGAGCCTTCTTCGAGGCGACCACCAGGATCGCCGTGGGGGAGGTCCGCCTCGACCCGTTCACGGGCATGAGGGGGGCCCACAACCTCATCCTCCCGGCACTCTCGGGGGCCTCCACGATCGAGAAAACTCGAAGTCTCTCCTTCAAGAGCGATACCTCCCCCGAGGTCATGGAAGAGAACCCCGTCTACGATGATGGGCTGGAGGCCGCCAAGATGGCGGAGATAGAGCTCTCCGTAAACCTGGTCACCGACGGCATGGGGGATCTGCTCTCCGCACACTCCGGGGAGCTCGAGAAGAGCTGGGAGGGAGCGGTGGCCGAGGTGGGGGATAGCCACAGGGTTGAGACGGAAGGGAACGCCGACGTAGTAGTGGTAAGCGCAGGGGGGAGCAGGTTCGACTACGACCTCTACAACTCGATCTGGGCCCTCAGGAACGCCGCATCCGTCGCTAGGAGGGGGGCGACAATCATCCTCCTGGCCGAGTGCTCGGAGGGGCTGGGGGCTGACGGCCTTGAGACCCTCTCCCAGGTGGACGCCCTCCCGGAGCTGAGGAGGAGGTACATGCTGGGCGCCAAAGCGGTACACCTGATCAAGGCATTCAGCAAGCAGAGAGACCTGGTCATAGTCTCGGCCATCCCCTCCTACCTAGCAGAGCCCCTGGGACTCACAGTCGAGAGGATGGCCAACGAGGCCCTGAGCCGGGCATACGAGCGGCGGAGAGGGAGACGAACCCTCGTGGTCACCCACGGATGCACGACCATCCCATACACGGTCTAGCGAGGGAAGAGTGTCACCAGGGTCAACAGGACGATGGCCAGATAGACGAATATCATAGCCTTCCTCGAGGGGCTGAGAGGGGAGACATCATCCAGGGGGGCCTCAGCGTCGCCCTGCGTCCTCATCATCAGGAAGAAGGTGATTATGGCCATCACGATGTATCCCGTTAGGAACAGCACGGCCACGCCAAAGATGGACATGAGCTTGTGATAGTACTTGCCGAATATGGCCCTGCTTATGTGGCCTCCGTCGAGCTGCCATGCCGGAATCAGGTTGATGAAGGTTACCAGGCATCCGACCCAGGCTGCGAAGCCGACGGGGTGGATCAGGAGCACCATCCCCTCCTGAGCGGGCCTTATTATCGACTGCAGGAAGACCATGAGGATGGGGAACGGGATGGACTGAAACCTTATCTCGGGGTAGCTGATCATCCAGGAGTGGACCTCCTCGATGGGGACGACGAACGAGAGCCTGAGCCCCACCACGGCGACCAGAACGGTGACGATGAACCCGACCAGGGGGCCGCTCAACCCCAGATCGAACAGGGCGTCCCTGTTTGCCGGTGGCTCCTTCTGGACGATGACAGCCCCGAAGGTGCCCCCCATCCCCGGGGGCGCTGGGATGAAGTAGGGCATAGAGGCCTCGACTCCCCTGAGGACTGCCACGGCCTTGTGCCCCAGCTCATGGAATCCGAATATCGCTAGGATGGCCAATGTGAAGTAGAGGGCGTTGACGTAGACGGATGTGTTCGGCATCAGGATGTCCACGAGGAGGGGGTTGTTGCTCCTGATGAAGCCGTCAAGGAATATGGTGCAGGTCGTGACTGCGAACAGTATCAGGTTCCTGTTTATCCTCGACGGACTCGGTGGAGGAGTCCTGAAGACGGTGATCAGGTATCGATCTATCTCCTTCTTCAGCCGGGGGAGGAACCCCAGGGGACGGAGTTCCTCGACGAGCCGCTTGAACCCCTGCTTCATCAGCATCCTGGGATCACCTTCCTCGATGGGCTCCACGACGTACGTCGGCTGATCCATGTAGAAGTACATGTCCCGTATGTTGAAGATGTCCTCAATCGCCTCTTCGACGTCAGGGTCCGCCATGTA
>JAUWDP010000030.1 GCA_030608725.1 Candidatus Bathyarchaeota archaeon | reverse complement strand
CCTCAGCCTAGGCCCCACACCCCAGAACCTGACAGGGCTGTACAGGAACACCCAGGGGGCGTCATCCCTTATCATGCGGTAGGCCAGCCTGTAGATCCTCCGCCTCAGCGACTCGTCTATGGTCGCCTCGGCCCTCTCGATGAGGGCATCCACCTCGACGTTGGCGTACCCCTCCCACCACGGCCCCTTGATGCCCGAGTGAATCTTCTCACGCATCACCCTGAAGGTGCTCAGGGGGCTGGAGTCGAAGCAGCATAGGTCGTTGATCCTCTTGGCCCTCACCATCTCGGCGTAGGCCTGCCGATCCTCGTACTCCTTCACCTCCACGCTGACCCCTACCTCGAAGTACATCTCGGTCATCATCTGGGCGAGCTTACGCGCCTCGTCCGGCATCCTCGTGGGGATGTCCATAACTAGGCTCATTCCATCACTGTATCCGGCCTCAGCGAGGAGGCTCCTCGCCTGCTCGGGGTTGTAAGGGTAGACGGGGGTATCGGGATCGTATCCGAAGTGCAGAGGCGTGAAGATGCCGTTCAAGGGCTTCGCCGCTCCCCCCACGGCCTCAGAGATGATCGCATCCTTGTCCAATGCGAGGTTTAAGGCCCTCCGGACCCTGCTGTCGGAGCAGACCCCAGAGGAGGCGTTGAACATGAAGATGATGCACAGGTTGCTGTCCCTCCACACGGCCGTTGCACTCCCCGAGGCCTCGACCGCCTTCACCTCCTCCGGGCTCAACCCCGAGGCAAGGTCCCCCCTCCCCTCAATTAGGGCGGAGGCCCGCTCTTGGGGGTCCCTGACCGCGCGCCAGTGAAGCCGTTGAGCCGGGACCTGTCCACCCCAATATTCGGGGAATGCATCCATGACGACGAGATCGTCCCCCATCTCGGAGACACTGTAGGGGCCGCTCCCAACGTAGGATTCCGGGAGACCCTTCAGGGCGCTCTCAGGGGCTATGGGCACGCTCACAATGAGGTCGAGGAGGTCGGCCATGGGCTCCTCCGCCACGATCTTGACGGAGTACTTCCCCTCCGCCTCGATGACAGAGTCTCCCAGGTAGCTCGCGAAGACCCCCTGAGTGCCGAAAGCCCCCCCGATCGCCGGGTCCAGCACCCTCCCCATGGTCGCCACGACATCGTTGGCGGTCAGGACGTCCCCATTGTGGAATGAGACCTTCCGGCGTAGATCGAAGACCCAGGTCATGGCGTCGCCCTCCACGCTCCAGCTCTCCGCCAGGCATGGGACGTAGCTCCCAGTCATGGAGCGGCTGACCAGGGAATCGTAGACGGCGGCGATGAGGCTGTTGCGATTGGCGGAGTCGCTCACGGTATGGGGATCGCCCAGCTGGACGCTGGACTGAAGGATCGTCAGCTGGTCCAAAGGAGGAGAGCCCATGTCAATCCAGTAACAGGGGCAGAGATGCCCTTAAAGAAATTTGGGAATTACCCGTTTTTGGGCTCGGTGTCTAGGATCGCTCCTTTATCGCGAAGACGAGGATGAGGATGCTCACGACAGATATACCGATCGCAATGGGGAACAGCTGAGAGAATCCCAGAACCTCGATAAGCTTCGCAGACAACAACGGTGAGATCGCCCCCATTATACTCCCGGGCAGGAAGAGGAGTGAGTACCCCAAACCCCTCTGGTTCCGCGGCGTGAGCCGTGCAATGATGTCGGACCTCGCCGCCATCCCAAGGGTCCCGGAGAATCCGTACACCATGTAGATGACCACGAAGGGCCAGCCTCCAGGGGCAACTGCCACCAGCCCCAGCAGGACAGTACTGAGAGTGATGGTCATGGCAAGCCACCTCTTAGAGCCGAACCTCGACGCGAAGACGCCCCCGAGGGGCGCAGAGATAAGCCCTGAGATGGAGAGGCTGCTGTAGATGAGGCCCATCTGGTTCACGGTGAAGCCCTTCTCGTCCACCATGAAGAGGGGCATAAAGGGGCTTATCATCTGCATAGCCATAGTACGCGTGGCGGTGTAGACCAGGAAGGTCAGGAGCGCCGGCGTGATGAGCGACGTGGCGTCCCCTGAGCCGCCCCTCTCCTCCTTCCTGGTGACATCGACATCCTCGACCGCATAATAGTCCACCCTCATGACCAGGAAGGTACCCAGGATAATCGGTATCGCCCAGAAGAGGTAGACGTTCCTCCAGGTCAGGCCTAGGTATCCCAGAAAGATGCTCAAGGTCAAAGGTCCGAGGGCCATCCCAAACGTACCGCCGGCACCATGGATCCCCAACGCCCTCGGCCTATTCTCCCCCGCAAAGAGACGGGTGGTGAAGCTGTACGAGGCCGGATGGTAGAACGTCGTGTTCAGGTAGACCAGGCTTATGGCCACGACGAGCATTATGGGATTTGCAGCGGTAGCGGCGAGGAGGCTTCCCGCCGCGGCGAAGAGCATGCTTATCAGGAGCATCCTCTTGGACCCGATCCTGTCACACAGGAGCCCAACCGGTATCGAGATGACTGCCTGACAGAGCGGAGGGATCGCGGCTATCATGCCCAGCTGCCAGCTCGTCAGGAGGAACTCCTCTCGGATGAGGGGGAACGTAGCTGTGTAGAGCCTGCCGAAGACGTGGGTGAGAGTGTGTGTGAGGGTCATGACGAAGAGACCGTAAGTGAGAATCGACGTCTTCTTGGTACCAGCCGTGCCCGCCATCGTTGAACCTCAAATATCAGACGGGAGAGACCTCAGACTATATGAAGATACCTGAATGCAGATCTGGGGGTCACATTCCGTCTAGGAGGGCGTGTAGACGGAACTGGATTGCAGCCCGGATACCTTTGACCTGAAGGCCGAGGACATCGATCTCGGTTAGATCGGGGAATCGAGGTGCCTCTGCCTCCCCAGTGATCTCTAGATTGCTCAGCCTCTCAAGGATGGCGTTCAACTCGATGACCTCCGCCCTCTCAGCTGACCCTCCCAGGAACTCAGCGAGTTTGATATCCCAGAGTAGGAAGTAGGCGCCCACGAACCACTCGTAGAGCCTTAGGTCGAAGCCCATAGAGGGCTCATCGGACTTTGAGAGCCGCTCCACGTCCTGCCTTAGGACGGTGAGGACCGCGAAGCACTCCTCCCTGATCGCCCCGGGGAGCCTCCTCCTCACGGCGGTCCTGAGGCCCTGGAGGTCGTACTTCAGAGGCGCCAGGACCCCTATCTCCCTCATCTCCCCTGGGACGTGCTCAAGCTGCACAAGGTGGCCCCCGATGTCCGTCCACTCGACCCAGCCCTGCAGCCCCTCTAGCATTAGGAAGACTTCCTCCATGAGGTCCAGCATGAGGGATATCTGGTTGACATGTGCCTCCCAGACCCGCCTCCTCTCGGCCTCCTCCCTCTCACGCTCAGCCCTCCGCCGCTCCAGGTCAGCCGCTATCTGGGACCGGAGAACCTCCAGTGATTCAATCTCGGTCGAGGAGAAGACCACCTCCTCGCCCTCCCCGTACCTCAAGGTCAGGTGATGGTTCCTACTCAGTGGGGAGCTGTCCTTCTCAAGCGTCACGTGTGTGATCTCGGACAGCGGAAGCTCCCTGTGCACGACAAGGCTCTTCATGATGAGCCCACGCTCCACTGTGACGTTGACGGAGCCGTCTTTGAGCTCAATATAAGCCCGTTGACCACTCCTCAGCTTCCCCCTGATCTTGTCCACTAGCCTACCCTCCTCAGGGCGTTCCCGACCTCCTCCAGGGGGATCTCAGTGTAATGCCCTCGGAGGTAGAGCTTCAGGTAATCCCGGCCGCGCGCGCTACCCCCTCCAACTATGGATACGGCGTTATTAATTTAACTTGTGTGCTCAGTGTTCAGTTGTTTTTAACACCGTTTTTATTAATTTTAGTCAGGAAATTCTTCAGAGAATATGGTGAAAGCGGTAAAAACCGGTCAGGGTCAAGCCTTAGAGGCGTGGAGAGACTGAAATTTGGGAGGTCAGTAGGTTTGGGAGACGTAGGCTATGTATTTTGCCTCGTCTCCGCAGACCATGCAGGGGCCCGTGGGCTCATCGCTCCCATCCCAGAGTGTGCCCCTCATCTCTCCTGCCACGTTGTCCTTCAGTTCGAAGGCGCAGCTTGGTTCACCGCACCAGTTCACCCGTGCGATCTTCCTCTGCTCCATGTACGACTTGAGCTCATCCAGGCTATGGGCGTCCACCAGCTCGCTCTCAAGGCGTTCCCTGCTCCGCCTCTTGAGGTCGGCGAAGAGATCCTCGAACAGCCCCTGGATAACCCCAACCAACTCGTCAAAGGGGGCCTGGCTTTTTGCCCGGTTGTCCCTCCTCACGAGGGTGACGGTCCTCGCTTCGGCCTCCCTGGGGCCCACCTCAACCCTGAGGGGTACGCCGTACATGTCCCACTTGTAGTACTTCTCCCCTGGCCTTAACCGGTCATCGTCGTCCAGGACCGTGCGTATCCCTGCCTCCTTGAGCTTCGCCTCTATCTCCTTGGAGTAGGCTACGACATCCCCCTCCCTATCTCTGAAGAGGATGGGGACGATGACGACCTGCTTGGGGGCGACGAAGGGAGGGAGGACTAGGCCGTTGTTGTCTCCGTGGTGGGCTATGGTTGCCGCAAGGGTCCTACCGAAGCCCATGCCGTAGCATGTGTTCGAGACGTACTTGTGGAAGCCCTCGTCGTCCTCGTATGTTACATCGAAGGCCTTCGCGAAGTTCTCCCCGAGGTTGTGCACCGTACCAATCTGACTGGACTTGCCGTCTGGATTCCACGTGTCAAAGGCGAGCGTGTAGACTGCGCCTGCGAATTTGTCGAAATCGGGGCGCTTGAGGATTATATAGCTCAGGCCGAGGGCGTCGTAGACCTTCCTGTAGATCTCGATGGCTACCTGAACTTGATGATCGGCGTCCTCGAAGTCAACGTGAGCCGTGTGGCCCTCGTTCCAGAGGAACTCTCTTCCCCGGTACAGGGGTCTTGTGGCTTTGGTCTCGTAGCGGTAGACGTTGCATGTCTGGTGCATCCTGAAGGGCAGGTCGGCATGGGATCTGATCCAGAGCTTGAACATTGGGTAGATGGCGGTCTCCGACGTTGGCCTGAGTATGAGGCGCCTCTCCAGCTTGTTGTCCCCGGCGTGGGTGATCCAGAAGACCTCCGCGGAGAAGCCCTCGATGTGGTCCTCCTCCTTCTGGAATGCGTCCTCGGGTATCACCACGGGGAACTGCATGGGCTGGTGGTCTGCCTCCTCAAGCATGTTCTCGAGCATCTGGTAGATGCGTTTGGCAATGCTGTAGCCCCAGCCGGTGTAGACTGTGAAGCCCTTCACGGGGTAACGGTCGTCGGCTATCTGGGCCTCTAGAAGTATCTTGTCGTACCACTCGCTGAAGTTCTCGAATTTCTGGTCAGAATTTACCTTATCGCTCATTTCTTTCACCTACTCGTTTTGTATAGTTGTGACTAGAAACAGTGGTTTTTTCTGGGTTATTCCGACGGAATGTATTCACCCATTCTTAACCTCGTGTAGATTCCGTTTGTGAAATTTAATCTTTCCGGATTAAGCCATTTTGCCTATTTACTTGAGTGTATCAAGTCACATGGATTGAGCATGTATCCAGACAGCCTTGTCCGGAGTCACGTAGTGCAAGCTTTTAATCATCTTTCACCCGGTTTAAACGAGCGTCATGAGGGTCATCCTCGTCGTGAGGGACGGCTGGGGCTACTCCGAGGAGAAACACGGTAACGCGGTATACCTCGCCCATACTCCAAACAACGACAGGTACTTGGAGGAGTACTCCTGGACTCTCCTCAAGTGCACGGGGAACGCTGTCGGAGTCCCGGAGGGAACCCAGGGCGGAAGCGAGCCGGGCCACTTCACCATGGGCGCAGGAAGGGTCGTCTGGCAGCCCCTCAAGGAGATAAACAGGAGCATCGAGGACGGAAGCTTCTACAGCAACCCTGCATTCCTCGATGCGATTCGTCACGTGAATGATAAAGGGAGCAAGCTCCACCTCATGGGCCTTCACAGCGACCAGGGCATCCACGGCACCACCCATCATCTCTACGCCCTGCTGGAACTGGCGAGGAGGGAGGGCCTGGAGAAGGCGTTCATCCACTGCTTTCTCGATGGGCGGGACGTCCCGGAGAGGAGCGCAAAGGCGTTCATCGAGGAGACCCTGAGGCAGATCGAGGAGAAAGGGGTCGGAGAGATCGCCTCACTGATGGGCAGATACTATGCCATGGACCGTGATACCAACTGGGAGCGCACAGAGAGGGCTTACGACCTCCTCACCCTGGGAGAGGGCCACGGGGAAACCGATGCCCTACAAGCGATAGATAAGGCCTATCGAAGGGGGGACGAGACGGACTACTACCTTGAGCCCATGGTCATCAAGGGGGCCGAGGGAGACCTTCTAGCGACCATGGAGGACGGGGACGCGGTCATCTTCTGGAACTTCCGTTCCGACAGAGCGAGGCAAATAACGTACGCGTTGACGAAGCCCGATTTCGACGAGTTCCGGAGGCGTAAGTTTCCTGAGGTCCACTTCACATGCATGAGTGATTATGACCAGCAGCTTGACCTGCCTATTGCCTTCCCGCACAAGGATGTGGAGAACAACCTGGGGAGGACCCTAAGCGCTCATGGCATGAGGCAGCTCAGGATCGCTGAGACCGAGAAGTACGCCCACGTCACATTCTTCTTCAACAGTCAGGTGGAGGAGCCGTACCCTGGGGAGGACAGGGTTCTCGTTCCCAGCCCAAAGGTTCCAAGCTACGACGAAAAACCCGAGATGAGCGCATCGGAGATCACCAAACGCCTCCTGCAGGAGATACATAAGGGTGTCTACGACTTCATCCTGGTGAATTACGCTAATGGTGATCTTGTAGGCCACTCTGCGGACCTTGAAGCAGGTATCAAAGCGTGCGAGGCAGTGGACAGATGCGTCGGTGAAGTGGTCGAAGCTGGATTATCCGAAGGGTATGTCATCATAGTCACAGGGGACCACGGGAACATTGAGACCATGTTCTATCCCGATGGAACACCCAATCCATCCCATGGAGTCAACTCGGTGCCCTTCATCGTCATCAGCGATGAGCCAAGTCTAAGCCACACGGAGCTATGCAGTGGCCTTGGTCTCAGCAGCATCGCCCCCACAACCCTGTCGCTCATGGGAATCGAGAAACCCCGAGAGATGACTGGAGCAAACATAATCAAAGGAAAGGATATTTGAGATGTGGTTATGCTCAGAAACAGGAAGGTGTTGCGTTTAGAATTCGAAACTCTTATCTTAAAATAGAATCATTACTTGTTATGCATAGGACCTCTCAGTGCTGCTTCTTTTCATCATTCAGAATGAAGACCCAATTATTCAGATTCATCAGTCACATCCATATTTCGGGGGTACTCGATTGACAAAGAAGACTGGTTTTGATACGAAGAAGTACCTGAACGCCCAGGTAAGCCGGATTCTGGAAAGGGTCTCCCAATTCGACAAGCTCTACTTAGAGTTCGGGGGGAAGCTCAGGTACGACCACCACGCCTCAAGGGTCCTACCCGGCTTTGAGCTGGACACGAAGGTGCAGATGCTGAGCAGGCTCGGGGACAAGATCGAGATAGTTCACTGTATCAGTGCGAAGGATATCGAGAGGCGGAAGGTCAGGCGGGACTTCGGCCTCACTTATGAGGACCAGATCCTCAAGGACATAAGCGACCTCCGTGAGCTGGGGCTGGATGTCTCGGCCGTAGTCATTAACCGTTATGAGGGGGAGGGAGCCGCGCTCAAGTTCAAGCAGAGGCTAGAGAACAGGGGCATCAGGACTTTCATACACTACGAGATCCCCAACTACCTGACCGACACAGATCTAGTCGTGAGCGAGGAGGGTTACGGCAAGCCCGAATACGTGCCAACTGATAAGCCCATAGTCATAGTGACTGCCCCTGGTCCCGGGAGCGGGAAGATGTCGTTCGCCATGTCAATGGTGTACCAGGAGAGAAAGAGGGGAGTCAAGGCGGGCTTCGCGAAGTTCGAGACATTCCCCATCTGGAACCTGGAGCTCAACCACCCCGTGAACGTCGCATACGAGGCCGCCACCGCTGACATGGGAGACTACAACCTCGTTGACCCCTTCCACCTTGAAGCCCACGGGGTCACCGCCATCAACTACAACAGGGACGTGGAGAACTTCGCAATTATGAAGAAGATCATCGAGAAGATGGTGCCAGCCGACGACCCAATGGCGAAGATCAGATCCCCCACGGACATGGGGGTCAACATGGCTAAGGAGGGGATAGTCGACGACGAGGCAGTCAGGGAGGCCAGCAGACAGGAGATAGTAAGGCGCCACTTCAGGTACAACAGGGAGTTCGTGGAGGGTGAGACGACCCACGACACGCTGGAGCGGATGGAGGCCATCATGGAAAAGGTTGGGGTCTCACCCATGGACCGCAGAGTGGTCCTCCCCGCCAGGGAGGCCGCCGAGGACGCGAGGAAGAGGAGCCACGAGGGGAAGGGGGTCAGGGGCATCTTCTGTGGAGCAGCCATCGAGATCTGCGACGACTCTGGGGCTAAGGTGATGATACAGGGGAAGAACTCCCCTCTACTCCACGCGGAGTCAGCAGCTCTACTGAACGCTGTGAAGACCCTCGCTGATGTTCCAGACGATGTCGAGGTGATCTCAAGGCCTGTCATAGAGAGCATGATATTGTTGAAGAAGACCATGGGCCTGAGCAGCACATCTCTGAACGTCAAGGAGGTGCTGGACGCACTCGCTGCCAGCTCTGTATCGGACGAGAACGCCCTTAGGTGCATCGACTCTCTGTATAAGCTCAAGGATTGCGAGATGCACACCACCCATCTCATGGACGTGGAGGACGAGAACCCTCTGAAGAGACTGTGGCTAAACGTCACCACGGACGCAAGACTCACCTTCTCCAACGGGAACAACGGCTGAACCTCTTCATCTCATACTGAGGCGGAAATGTTAAGACGGCTTTAGGTCCAAGTACCTACTGAATCCGAGATGAGTATGAAGGACCGTTTCAGGGGTAAGGACTTCCTCACCCTCATGGACTACAGCCCAGTCGAGATCAGCTACATGCTCGACATCGCACAGGAGTTCAAGCGGATGAGGATGATCAAGGAACCCCACGACTACCTCAAGGGCCGCACCATCGCCATGGTCTTCGAGAAGCACAGCAC
>JAUWDP010000280.1 GCA_030608725.1 Candidatus Bathyarchaeota archaeon | reverse complement strand
CATCTGAACAGGAAAGTCCTCCTTGAGCTTCGTGCTGTACTTCCTACGAAGAGATCTTGACAAATTCTACTCCTCCAATCCATCTAGGTATGAGACTATTGCAGAGTCATACCCTTCCGTTCGCTTAAATGCCTTCTCCGCGAGGCGCCTCCGGAGCTCTGTGGTGAGCTCACCGTCGTTCTCCCTCAGAGTCTTGATGACCTCAGGATACTGAGCGGGGTCGGTGATGATCGCCACGCGATCGTACAGGAGCGCGGCCTTGGCTGCTGAACGGGTCATCGAGGGGCCTCCGATGTCCATGTTCTCGGCAGCTGTCTCGAGGTCGGCTCCACCCTCGACGACCTTCTCGAAGGGGTACAGGTTGGAGACGACGATGTCGATGGGCTTAACGTTGTTCTCGTTCATCCACTTCGCGTGTGATTTGTCCTCCCTGTTGAGGAGGAGGCCGCCGTGGACCTTAGGGTGTAGGGTCTTCACGAGCCCTCCGGGACTCTCTGGGTGGCCTGTGTAGTCCGAGACCTCTACAAGCTTCCCATATCCCAGCTCCCTGATCCTTCTGGCTGTACCACCGGAACTAACAATTTCGACGTCAAATTCCCCTAGGGCCTCGACTAGCTCCTCGAGACCATGCTTATCGTATACGCTAATCAAAGCCCTCTTTATCACCCTGAATCAACCTCTCAGTTAGATGGAGTATTCTTATCTAAGAAATTATCTGGGGGATTTTTCATGGAAGGAGGTAACTTGTCTTCTGCTTGAAAGTTCCTCTACACTTGAAAAAAGGGAGGTAAGGTGTCAGACCTTTCTGTTTGGACCTGGGAGTAGTATGTCGTGGGGGTTTATTTCATCGGCGCCGCGCTCAGTGACGAGCGCCAGCTTCGACTTTTCCGACATCTCAGGTATCGTCTTTGCGCCGACGTAGCCCATAGCTGCCTTGAGGCCCCCGACGAACTCTGAGACTATGTCGGAGACGTTGCCCCTGTAGGGGACCCATCCCTCGACGCCCTCATTGATCGACTTCGACGGCTGGCTGTACCTGTCCTGGGCGTAGCGCTTCTTCCGTGCGGCTGCGCTCCCCATGCCGTAGTACTCCTTATAGTAGCGGCCCTCCATGGCGACGAGGCGTCCCGGGCTCTCGCTTGTGCCCGCGAAGACGTTCCCCATCATGGCGCAGTCCCCTCCCACGGCCAATGCGACGGCTATATCGCCGGGATTCCTGATCCCACCATCTGATATGATCGTCGCATCTGATCCATAGTCCTTGATCGCGTCTGCGACCTGGGCTGTGGCGTACAGTGTGGGAGCCCCTGCCCTTGTGACGATGCTCGTGCTGCAGATTGAGCCGCTTCCTATGCCGACTCTGAGGCCTGCGATTTCCTCGAGCTTGGTGAGGCAGTCCTCCGCTGCCTCGTACGTGCCGATGTTGCCTACGATCATCTCGGCTGAGACGTTGTCCATTATTTTCTTGGTGGCCTCGAAGCAGTTCTTGTTGTGGAAGTGGGCGACGTCTGTGAACAGTATGTCTACGTACTCGTCTAGTGCGATGGCTCTGTCGTAGTCGAAGGGGCTGATAGCTGCTGCGCAGATCAGCCTTCCTGCTTCATCTCTTATGGCTTCGGGGTAAGTGCCTTTGAGGGTGATGTCCCTCATTGTGATCAGGCCTCGCACCCTGTTCTGGCCGTTGACTATCGGGAGCTTCTCTATGCGGTGCTCGTGGAGGATCGACTTCGCCTCCTCTTGGGTGATGTCCTCCCCTGCGGTGATGACCTTCTTCGTCATCACGTCCTTGACCTTGAGCCCCGGGTCGGCGAGGCGGAAGTCTCGCCATGTAACGATCCCGACGACGCTCTCTTTCCCGTCGACGACCGGGAAGCCGTGGATGTTATGCTCCTCCATGAGGCCCACCAAGTTTTGGATGGTCGATTCGGGCCTCACGGTGACGACGTCCCTGATGATGAGGGCCTCAGCCCTCTTCACGGCCCGCGCCATCTCCACCTCCTCATCGGCTGTGCAGTTCCTGTGGAGGACACCCAAGCCGCCATCGCGAGCGAGGGCAATCGCCATTTCGCTCTCTGTGACCGTGTCCATGGGGGATGAGATGAAGGGGACGTTGAGCTCGACGCTCCGGGTGACCCGGCTCCTCACATCTGCTTCAGAAGGCTCGATTGTGGTCCAGCCCGGGAGAAGAAGAACATCGTTGAAGGTCAGGGCGTGATCAGCGTTCTTGAACTTTTCACGAAAACCCATCTCTTACACTCTTCGAATTTAAAAACCTTGGTTGAGTAAGCCCTTATTAACAGTTCCGTTTCAAAAATGTGGAAATTTTCATCGAAATTGTACACGTTTAAGGTGTTAAAGGCCCCACAGACAAACCCTGGGGCTCCAGAAGCCGACCCCATAACATAATTACTGCGGGGGATGAATCAGGTTCAGAGGTTTGTTGTGATGATTAAGGTTCTCGTAAATGCGGGGGTGCGTAACTTCCCCGAGGATGTGGCTGAGACTCTAAAGCCACACGCGGAGGTAGTCTACATGTCTCCGAGTGAAGAGGGATACCTCGACGTCCTGAGCAAATCGGAAGCCATCATCA
>JAUWDP010000127.1 GCA_030608725.1 Candidatus Bathyarchaeota archaeon | reverse complement strand
CCACTATTAATTGATGTTCGATCTCCTGCGGAATTTAACGGAGGTTATGGACACATACCAAATGCCAGGTCAATCCCCATTTTGGAATTAGAACACAAAACAGAGGATCTTGATTTATTTAAAGAAGAGGAAATAGTGACTATGTGTCCGGGAGGAGGATTATCTTTGGTTGCTGTTGACATTTTAGCCAAAGCAGGTTTCAAAGATGCCAAGAGCTTAAAAGGGGGCACGGATTTGTGGCACAAAAAAGGGTTTCCCACCACTACGTCTTAGAATCTAGTAAATTTATTTAAGTCTCTTAACTAGAAATCGGTAATCCTCTGGACCACGTTCTTCAGAGACAATTAATTCGTTACCTGTAGCTCGAGCCCATGTAGGAATGTCAGCCTTACTACCAGGATCAGTAGTAAGGATTTCAAGCACTTGATTAATTTTTAATTTTTTTATTGCTTGCATAGATTTTAAAATAGGATTAGGACAGGAGAGGCCCCGTGCATCTAATGTTTTATGAACTTCAGTCATTTTGTATAACACCTTTTAATTCAAGAACATCCGGTGATCCGTATTTTGTGTATACAATCGCTTTCACAAGTATTCCTCCTAATTTACTTTGATCCGGCGCGTGCCGATAAACTTACTAGTCCAAGTAAATATAAGAGAACGTTGTATTGCCAATGGAATCTCTATTGGTTTTATTTTCATATCATCACAATAATACTGAGAAAATCGCAAACGTCTTCGCAAAAGTCCTTGACGCACAAATAAAAACGCCACAGCAGATAGACCCTGAAGAGCTTCAAGAGTATGGTCTAGTAGGCTTTGGCTCGGGGATATATGACGCAAAACACCATGAATCTCTGCTTGACCTCGCCGATAGACTACCGCAAGTCACCAACGGGAGAGCATTCATTTTCTCAACCGGTGGAATAACTGGAGAAGCCAAAGCCGCTGAAGATCACTCGCCGCTTAGGGAAAAACTGCAATCTAGAGGTTACGAGATTATCGATGAATTTCAATGTGTAGGTTTTAACACTAATAGTTTTCTTAAACTATTTGGGGGAATGAACAAGGGTAGACCTAATGCTGAAGACCTCAAACATGCGGAAGAGTTTGCTCAGAACCTGAAGCAGAGCCTGCAAAAGAAGTGAAACTTGAACACATGAATGCTTTATAGTTTATTGCACGCGCGAGGTGCTGGAGAGGGGGTACAAGCTCTACCAGCAGAGAGGCTGGATATAATCAAACAAATATATCGGCTTACCCGAACCCTATCTGAGGTCAGCCTCGATGAAGCCCCTCCACAGGAAGATCCTGTTCGTCGTTCTGTGGTATCTGGTCTACCCTCAGCTATGGTACCTGTACTTCATCCCGGAGCTGTTCTTCGACCCGGGGAACCGCCTCTTCCTCTCAGCCATCCTCATCCCATACCTGGTGGGCTTACTTGACACCTATTTCCGCCCCTTCTCGGAGAGTATCGGAGAGGACCTGAAGACGAACCCTGTCTACAACGTCATCCTGCTGGGGCTGTTCATCCTAAATCCCCTGCTCGTGATCCTGGCCTTCCATGAGAACAGGCTGCTCATCGCGGGCAGCCTACCACTCTGGGATAACCCAGTCGTAGCCTACATGGGGCTTCTCCTCTTGATCGTCGGGGGCGCTGTCACGTTGGTCGGGAGGGCCCAGCTCGCGAGGTTCGGGTCGGGGGTGCTCCACATAGAGGAGGGTCACAGGCTGATCACGACAGGCGTGTTCCGGCTCATCCGCCACCCCATCTACGCCGGAGGGGTGCTGGGTGTCGTGGGCTTCTACATGGCATTCCGCAGCGTGGTCATGCTCGTTCTCGTCTCTCTGCTATACTTCATCGTGATCAGGCATCGGATGCTCTTCGAGGAGGAGATGCTCATCGAGGAGTTCGGCGACGAGTACAGGGAGTACATGAAGAGGACGAAGCGGCTGTTCCCGTATCTGTACTAACTCCTAGTGGATTTGGCCTTCCCTGACTCGGGCTCAACTCGCTTTATCTGAGAGGTAGAAGAGGTAGTCAGTGGTGACGGCCTCCTTCCCCATCACCCTCAGCGCGCTCATTATCTGGGCCCTGTGGTGCTGCGTGTGGAGGAGGTACTGGGAGAGGTAGTCGTCCTGGTCGAGGGTGATCTGGCCCTCCCCGAGGAAGTTGCGGAAGACGTATGTCTCGTCCGTCCTCGATTCAGAGTACTCCAGGAGCCTCAGGTCCGCCTGCCTCCACATCTCCAGGAGGCGCTCCTTGGGGGCCGCGTGGATCTCCTCCCCGAGCTCCTCGGGGTCGAACTCCTTCTTGTCCACGTGGTGCTTCAGGTTGAACTCGATGGCCAGGGTGATGTGTGCGCAGAGGCTCCGGATGCTCCCGAAGGGCGGGAGGACGTCCCTGGAGAACTCCTCTTCGGTGAGATCCATGAGAAGTCTCCTCGCCTGGTCGTCGGCCCAGATCTGGTATTCAGCTAGTCTCTGGGGGTTCATGTCCTGAACTAGGAGTGACTAGATAAAAAACTACTATATTCCGCTCTGTCCTTCACGACCTTCGGAGTCTTAACGGCTTTCCTGGGTCACGACTTCCTGGACCCGCCCTACCTTCCCATCTTTGAGCCTGACCTTGATGCCATGGGGGTGGTTCGCGGACCTCGTGAGGATGTCCTTCACTACGCCTCGTGTGAGCTTCCCGGTCCGCTGGTCCCTCTTCAGGACTATCAGGACCTCCGCGCCCACTGTGACGTTCCTCCTGACCCGGCCGTCGTTCTTCATGGTCCACCCTACCGGGCGCTCGCTAATTTATAGATGCTTCGGCCTCAGATCTGCAGGCTTTGTATGGTAGGGAATGTGATCGATGACGGGCGCTACTTGTGGCGCTTTATCCTATCGATCTTCCTCTCGCTCTTCCTATAGGCGAACTTTCGGGAACCTTGTATCCTGCTCCTATGAAAGGGCCGGCTTGAATCTATCTCCGCGTCAATGATCTCGTAGAACTTTGGGTAGGGGATCTCCTCCGAGTGCAGCTGCGATATGGCCGTGTTCAGGACCTCCCTTCGCTCCTCGTCTGCCCCATCGAACTGATCGGAGTACTTACCGTATGCGGCTGAAAACTTAAAATCGGTGGACTCGAAACTCAACTTCTCTACTGTCTCATCCATGCGCTAACAGTCAATCTATGAGGCTCCCTCCTAATTTAAGTTTAGTCCATGGGGAAACCAGTACAATCCTTTATATACCGGGCTGCTCCTTTCGGCGTGGATACCTGGGACGCCTCCTGAGGCTTTCTGAGTATACTAGCGTAATAGGAGTGAAATTAGTTGAGTTATGGTAACAGGAGAAGCTTCGACAGAGGCCCCCGCGAGATGCACAAGGCCACTTGCGCAGACTGCGGAGAGGAATGTGAAGTTCCATTCAAGCCCACGGAGGGACGACCCGTCTACTGCCGTGAGTGCTTCCAGAAGCGTAGACCCGCAAGGTACTAAGACACCTGAATAGAGTGTTCCAAGGTACTTTCATCATTTTATTTTCATTTATTGTATCCAGACTTGTCACTAGGGATTATGCGTTGATTTACGCGCAGATCTAGGGGTCCTTATCCCCTGGCCAGCTTGGCTAGGTAGAACCCGTTGCACTTGTGGATGTGGGGGTAGAGTCGCTGAGCGTATTCCTGACCCATGAGGCCGGGCAGCCCGAGCCTCGGCTCCGCCTCCACCAGCTCGAAGTCGCCGTGGACCTGCAGGAAGTCCCTGATCACCATCTCGTTCTCCTCAGCCGTGACGCTGCATGTGCAGTAGACGATGCTCCCCTCCTCGGCGACGTGGTCGGCGCAGTTGTACAGGATCTTTCTCTGGATGAGCCTCATCCTGTCGATGGACCTGCTGGTGAGGCGCCACTTCCCGCTGGGGGTCCTGTTGAACGTCCCCGTGCCGGTGCAGGGGGGATCAACGAGGACCAGGTCCGCCTCCACGTCGGGGAAGGCTCGTTTCTTCCTGGCGTCCCCTAGGACGGGGACCGCGTTCTCCACGCCGAGCCTCCTCATCTCCCTCCTCCAGATGTCGAGGCGGCGCTCCGAGAAGTCCACCGAATGGATCTTACCCCGGTTCTCCATCAGCTGGGCGAGGTGCCCCGTCTTGCCCCCGGGGGCGGCGCAGACGTCCAGCACTGTCATCCCGGGCTCCGGGGCGGCCACCAGCCCGGCGAGGGCGCTCGCCTTGTCCTGTACTGTGAAGAGGCCGTCCCTGTGGGCGTCCAGGAGGTTCAGGGGGCGTGGCTCGTTGGTTACGCGGAGGACGTGCTCCAGCATGGGCTCCTCCTCCAGTTCAACTCCCTCCAGCCTTAGGCGTTCCCGGATCTCCTCGTCGGACCCCTTCAGCGTGTTCACGCGTATGTAGGTCGGGGGATCCGGGGCCTGGAGGAGTCGGAGGGCCTCTTCCCTCCCTAGTAGCTCGGTGCAGTACCTCACGTACCAGGCCGGGTGGAACGTTCGGAGGGCGGTCGCCTCGTCGTCGGGGAGCCCCTCCAGCTGGGTCTCCAGGTGGGGGAGGATGTCCAGGGCCTCCTCGACGGGGGCCAGGTCTTTCGTGCCCAGTAT
>JAUWDP010000273.1 GCA_030608725.1 Candidatus Bathyarchaeota archaeon | reverse complement strand
CGGAGCTGGGGGTCGCCGGCCTAGAGGAGATGAACCGGCTGGGCGTAGTCTTCGACGTAAGCCACCTGGCTGACAGCGTCTTCTGGGACGTCTGCGACGTCATGGACGGCCCCTTCATAGCCAGCCACAGCAACTGCAGGGACCTCTGCGACGTCGCCAGGAACCTCACAGACGACATGATCAAGGCGCTGGCCGACCACGGCGGCGTCATGGGCATGAACTACCTGGGGAGCTTCGTCGCCAAGGAGGACCCTAACATCGAGAGAATGGTGGACCACATAGACCACATCGTCGACCTCGTCGGCCCCGACCACGTCGGGCTGGGCTCCGACTTCGACGGCGGCGGGAGGCTCCCCGAGCTTGACGACACCTCCATGGTCCCCAACTTGACCCGGGAGCTCGTCAAACGCGACTACAGCGACGAGGACATCCTGAAGATCCTGGGCGGAAACCACCTGCGGGTCTTCGAAGCCGTCCTGAAATAGGACCCCTTTTCCTCCCTTTTTATCTCGTAAAAACCAGGATGGTGTATCTGCACCGATCTCCGCGGACAGCCTTGAGACCTCAGCCTCAACGCTTGACCTCAATAAACCAACAAGCTGTACGCGTCCAGGGCGACGCAGAGAATAGAATCCCTTAGAACCAGCTCGTCTTCTACTCGAAGAGCTCTTTCCTCAGACTGGCCTTCCTGATGTGCAGCTTGTCTATCTTCGCGTCGAACTCGGTCTGCCTCTCCCTGTACAGCGTGACGGCCTCCCTCATCTTCGGCGATTTATACCTCAAGTTCACCATCTTCGACGGGTCGTCAAGCGACTGCACCGACACCGTCGTGGTCCCGAACTTCCTGTCCTCGAGCCTGCTGAGGTTCCGCTTCACGTTCAGGTACGTCGGGTTCGTCCTCTCCTTCCTGATCTGGGCCTCGATGCTGAGAATCTCTTCAAGAATTGCCTTACGGTCGATTAAGATGCTCCCCATACCATAGGTGGGTCCGTCCCTTATAATCTAGGGTGAAGAGCCTCCTCTGCTGCGCTATTCGTTGGTTAGATGAGGTAGAAGCTCGTCTGTCTGCCGTCGATGAGCCTGCAGCCCTCCTCCGTGAAGACGACGTCCTCCTCAAGGGCGAACCTGAGCCTCTGGCCGCCCCACTCCGGCACCGGCCCCTCCACCGAAAGCTCCGCCGTGAACGCATAGTTGTACTCCAGAACCACGTCCCCCCGCCCCTCGTTGCGTTCCTGCTCCCAGGGCAGTCCGATGAGGGGCCCCGGCTCGTGGAGGAGGTGGCCCAGGCTGTGGGAGTAGACCCTGGGCGTGGGGATCCCCTCCTTTCTGGCGCGGTTGAGCATGTTGCTGAGGAGCTGATCTCCCGTCAGCCCCCTCTTGAACTCCGCCATGTAGACGTCCTGGAGCCTGTTGGCCTCCGCCATCAGCCCCTTCACCCCCTCCGGGGCGTCGGTCTCCCCTGGCCTCAGGACGTACGCCCACTTCTGGTGATCGGTGATGAGCCTCAGGTATCTTAACCCCACGTCGCAGCGGATGAGGTCCCCCGGCCGGATCACGTCGTCGTCCTCCCCGTGCATCCTCACAGCCTCCTCGCTGCGCACTAACAAGAAGACCGGGTTGAACGCGACGGACAGCCCCAGGTCAACGCACCTCTGCCAGTAATGCCACCTGAGGTCCTCGATGGTCGTGACGCTGGGGGTGATCGCCGTACGGCTGTAGCACTCGGCGATGAGGGCGTGGGCCACCTTCACGACGTCTTCGTACAGTGAGACCTCCATCTCGGTGAGGGTCGCCAGCCACCTGGTGGCGCACGGCTCAGCGGACTCCAGCCGGTCGACGTACCTCCGGGGGAGGGCGTCCACGAGCTGCATGTACAGGTTATGCGTCAGGCCGCCCGCTGCCCACTGGATGGAGCCCGTGTTGATCCCTATCCGCTGGGGATCCCTCTCCTCCACGATGGTCCTGAGCATCTCCCACTGCGCGCTGTGGTGGCTTCTCCCCTGCCAGGGTCTGTCGTACAGCTCCTTGGTGTCGGTGAATGACAGGTTGATCCTCTCAATACCCTCCTCAGGTCCCCTGTCGTAGAATATCAGGATCTGGAGTATGGGGCACCAGGTGTCCATTGGGATCATGGTCTCGTACACTGGGTCCAGGTCGTCCTCCTGGCAGAGTATCAGCCACATGTCCAGGCCGGACTCCCGCATCGCGGTGGGGAGCACGTTCTCAAGTCGGTTGGCCAGTACCCGGTCCAATATCTCGGCGCGCTCACGCATTGGAAGGATCTCGGGGAACCCATCGGCAACCTTGCCCAACTTTCCTTGCTTCAAATTAGGAATCCCTCCGACAGTCCTCGTTCAGCTGTCCAGCGAGGATTGACGCCTCAGGAAGTTCAACGCTCATCTTGACATCCACACCGAATTGATGAGAAGGACCGTTCACTGAAACAATAGCGTACATTGGTTAAAAATCCGTCCCCGCACGGGATACGCTTCCCCGAGGGGACTCCAAGTATAGCTATATCAGTGCGCTTGATTGATGTAGATCCATATGGTCTCAGAGAAGGACATCGCCGAGTTCGGCGACCTCTGGTCGCTCATGTACTACACCTTCGCGAAGGAGATGGTGGACAGCTTCGGGGAGGAGGGGAAGGAGGCCCTGGTCAAGGCCATCAGGACCTAC
>JAUWDP010000266.1 GCA_030608725.1 Candidatus Bathyarchaeota archaeon | reverse complement strand
GGCCTCGGGCTTATAGTCCCCGTTTAGGTAGGCCTCCAAGGCGCGGTTCATGACCTCCGAGACCCGCTTGCCGTCCTTCTTGGCCATCGAGAAAACCTCGTGGTAGAGCTCTGTGTCGAGTCCTCTGATGGCGACAGTCTTGCGGGGCACTGGTTTTACACGCTCACTTGTTAAAATGTTTACTTGTTTACATGTTAACAAGTAATCTTATAAGAGTATCGCATTGGATTTAGTCCATCATATCGATGGCTAATTTTGGGATGGGGAAATAGGTTTTGGACACGATTTTAATAAAGGATAAGCGCGCCCGTGATAAAAGTTCTGCGTCATCCCCGCGAGATGAGAGCAACTTCCGTAGTTATATAGCGTTATATCGCGAGTTATTATTATTAAATGAGGAGAACAACCTCTCCACTACGCTGACGAACATACAGGAGTTACTCTCCTTCAGCGAGAAAATATTCTCATCCTCCGCGGTGGCCGAGGCCTTCCTGTACTTCTGTCTTCATGGCTCTGCGACTGCCTGGGTTCTTCAGAACGAATTGAACATCCCCGAGGCCTCCATCTACAGAGCTCTCAAGAGGCTGAGATCTCTGGGTATAGTGGTTCCCGCTGTTAAGGTCTCAAGGAGGAGGAACTCCAAGGGTGGGCCTAGACCCACGGTATGGGCATTGGAGAGTTCCTCGACCGATGAGGTGGCCAGGGCCCTCAGGCTTCACTATCAGATGCTGAGCCCCAAGTTCAGGATAGCGGAGGAGGTGGCCCAGACGATCCTGGACGAGTACATCATCAAGAGGAACGTCTCCGAGGTTACCTACAGGGAGATAATCATCCAGGTGAAGGAGCTCAAGATGCCCTTCAGGGCCCCAGATATAGCTGAGCTGGCTGCAGACTACCTTCACGAGAAGGGCATAAAGGTCTGGAGATAACCCTAAATCAGGTCAGGCTGTAGTAGAGGACCCCTTTAACGACCTCTTCGTCTAGCTCTCCCCTGTTCTTGAGATAGACAAGGTGTGCAAGGGTCTCCCTGGCGGCCATCCTCTTCGTCCAGAACTCCATCTCCGGCCACGGCCTGCTGTCCCAGGACACCTGCGCTGAGATCTCGAAGACCGTACTTCTACCGTCCCCTATGACCTTCTTCATCTCGTCGCATCTGTTCCTGTGGTGGATGTGCATCTCCGAGATCCTTCCTTCCAGATCACTGAAGACGTACTGATGAGCCGGCAGCACCGTCTCCACGTCGAGTCCCCTCAGCTTCTCCAAAGACTCGATGTAGTCTCCCAGTGGGTCACCCTCTAGGTGGTTGCGGAGGCTCACGTGGGGCGTGATCTTGGGGAGGACGTGGTCCCCCGCGTAGAGAATCTTCTTCTCCTCGTCGTGGAGGCAGATGTGCTCCCTGGCGTGGCCGGGGGTCCAGTATACCTTGAGAGTGCTTCCCTCAAGCTCCAGTATCTGGCCGTCCTCAAGGGACTCGTCGATCTCCAACGATCTCATCCTCCCCCTGAAGGAGTTCTCGAACCTCCTGAGGAAGCCGAGGTACTTACTCCCTCCCATGAGCTTCGTCTCGTTCCTGGTTTCGGCGTACAAGTCTACATCCTTACCCCTGGACTCCCGCTGTCTCTCAATGGCGGTCCGATGCCCGTAGACCTTCGCCCCTGATAACCTGCGAACCGTGTCCACGAGGCCAATGTGGTCCCCATGGAGGTGCGTGGGTATGATGCGCTTGATATCTGTGAGCTCCATGCCCGCGGATCTCGCCTGCTCCTCGAGGCTATCGAAGGCGTCTCTTGTCCCGACACCGGTGTCAATCAACGTCGACGCGTCGCGTAGGAGGTAGGAGTAGGTGTAGCCCAGGGGGTTGTGCCTCATTGGGACCTCGATCTGGTAGACGCCTTCAACCATCTTGCGCATCCGGGATCACTCGGGATAGGACATCGTACATGGCTTTAGGGCTTCTGGTCCCGACTGAGGCCCTTCATAGCTCTCTCATCAACCTTCTAGCCTCAAGATGAGCTAGCCTGAGGGGCTCCGGAAGCTGCCCCCTCCCCGCCATCCTCTCTACGATCTCAACACAAGACGTCAGTGAGATCCGATGCCCCGTTGAGACATAGAACGGGTGGTGCCCGGGCCTACTAATCTCCGTAGCGACGACCTCGTCATCATATTTGACAGAATGTCCCATTACCTCTTTCACACCAACGAGAAGGGTTCCAGCGACGCCTATCGTCGGTTGATCCAACCTCAGACCGATGTATGAGGCTAGGCCGCAGCCGCGTGGATGGGCGACGCCATGCCCGTTGACCATGAGCACATCGAACCCGGAGACGTGCTCGGCGACGGCTTCTATGGCGGGGGCCTCCCTGAACATGAGGTACCCGGGGATGTAGGGGAAGGCTGCGGGGATTACGGTCGACGCAGAGTCGATGACCTTGAGGGCGCTGTCCATGATGACACAGGCTGAGGCGGCTATATCTCCCTGATAGGAGACGTCGACACCTGCAATTCTATCTGAGTTGTTAAAGTCATCGTCGAGAATTACCTGTTCCGCCTGCTCCATCTGATACTTGGCCAGTTGTTCGAGGGGCCTCTCCGAGACGAAGTCATTGAATAAATCAGGGCTACGAGGGGCAGACTCCACTATCTTAGCCCTAAACTCTGCGAAACGCTCACGTTCCAATGCATCCTTGACTGCCTTCACTGCTACAGGATCACCCAAGGCCTCTGCGACAGCCATATGCGTGGAAGTCTTACCTGGCGGGATCTGCTCAAGGACGTGCAGAAGGTATTCGT
>JAUWDP010000004.1 GCA_030608725.1 Candidatus Bathyarchaeota archaeon | reverse complement strand
ACTACTGAGTTATCGGAGAGCGCCTCAGGGTTCCAGGAGATCCTAGATGAGCTTGGGGATGCATCTGAGATAGTAGATCTTAAGAATCGGCTGTCCGTCCTGACGAGCCAGCTTGAGGTCCTCGAGAACGAGCTTCACAGCCAACAGCCCCAGGGTGGAACCGATCTGCTGCTGTACATCTCACCAATAGCCCTAGTGGTCGCAGTGATCGCTATCGCATTGACTATCAAGAAGTAGAGCATAGTTCCACTGAAATCTTGACTAGTTCTCATTTTCACCAGCCTCTCCGCTCAAAAAGGCTGGGTCGCATATATCAACCCATAATCCAAGCCTAGATCAGCGTTGATCAAAGTCGTTGAACTCGGACCCTTCGGCTGTCGAATAGACCGGGGGGAAGTCGAGGATATCAGCCGCATCCCTAAAGACCTTAGAGTAAGTGGAATAGAGGAGACCTATGGGACCACTGTCTATGTAGAACCGGTCTTAAAAGACGGGGTATCATCCATTTAATCGCTCTAGATTTTGGGAGACGGACAGCTTTAAAATCTGCTTCCTCACATTTTGTAGGAAGGACTATTCACTGGATTGATGTGAGGTATTATTATGACTAAGATTATTGTCCTCCTCAAGGACATCGTGGATCTGAACGAGATCAAAATCGACCCCTCGACCCGCCAGCCCAGGACCAAGGGGCTCAAGCGCAGGATCAGCGACGTCGACAAGCGGGCTCTCGAGGCGGCTATCAGGCTCAAAGAGAAGAACGACGGTGAGATAGCAGCCCTCTCTATGGGGAGCGATAAGACCAGAACGGCCATGCTGGAGGCCCTCGCCATGGGGGCGGACTCTCTTTACATCGTCAACGACAGCGGCCTCGCAGGGGTTGACGCCCTCGTGACGTCAAAGGTCCTGAAGGCAGCTGTAGAGAAGATCGGGGGATACGACCTCATTCTCTGCGGGGAGATGACCCTGGACAGCCTCTCAGCGCAGGTCGGCCCCAGATTAGCGGAGCTCCTCGGGCTACCCCAGGTGACATACGTCAAGCAGATAGACCTGGAAGACGGCAAGCTGAGGGCCGTTAGGGACCTTGAGGACGTGGACGAGGTCGTTGAGGTCGAACTGCCCGCCGTTGTCTCCGTGGTGAGGGAGGTCAATGAGGCCAGGATTCCGTCTCTCATGAACATTATGAGGGCGAAGAAGAAGCCCACAGAGGAGTGGGACGCGTCATCTCTGGGGCTCTCGGTAGAGGAGTTGAGGGCGGGGTCCTCTATTGAGGTCGTCAAGTTGGAGGCTCCCCTCGTCGAGCGAAAGCGGATCGTGATAGAGGCCGAGACCGTCGAGGAAGCGGCTGCAAAGCTCGCCGATGCGATCATCGGTGAGGGAGTGGTGGAGGCCTGAAAATGACGGGAAAGACTGTCGTAGTCTACTCAGAGGACCGCGAGCTAGGACTCCAGATGCTCTCGAAGGGGCGGAAAATATCAGACAAGTTAGGAGCCAAGCTCAGCGCTCTGGTAATAGGAGACGGGATCACAGACCCGGAAGAATACATCACACACGGCGCTGACAGAGTGCTCATCATAGACAACCCAGCACTCGGAAGCTTCGCTGTAGAAACCTACCGGGGAGTCGTTCTCGATGCTCTGAAAGATGTAGACCTGGACATCCTGTTAATCGGGGCGACGAAGAGGGGAAAGGAGCTTGCAGCAAGGGTGGCTGCTGCCCTCGACACTGGGTGCATGACGGAGTGCTTCGAGATCGACGTCGACGAGGAGGGCAGGCTATTGGGTGAGAGGCTGACATACGGGGGGTCGGTGATCTCAAGCCAGGTGAGCACGAGGAAGCCACACATAGCGACGATTCCGCCTAGGACATTCAAGAAAGCGGATCCCTCGCCAAGAGAAGGGGAGATCACAGTTCTGGAAGTTGACATTCAGGATCAGAGAGTGAAGGTCGTTGAATCTCGGGAGAAGGTAAGGGGTGACACGGGACTTGCAGAGGCCCCCATAGTTGTCTCCGCCGGTCGTGGCTTCAAGGACAAGGCCGACCTTGAATTGTTGGAGGAGCTCGCGGAGACCCTAGGGGCGAAAGTCGGGTGCTCCCGTCCTATCGCCGCCGACCTGGGATGGATGGAGGAGTGGATCGGAATCAGCGGATACAAGATCTCCCCCAAGCTCTACATAGCCTGTGGGATCTCGGGGACCATCCAGCATGCCGCTGGGATAAGGGACGCCCAGATCATTGTCTCCGTCAACAGCGAAGCGGGGGCGAACATCCACGAGATCTCTGACTACTCCATCGTAGGCGACATCTACACCGTGATCCCAGCGCTTACGAAGGCACTGAAAGAGAGGATGAAGTAACCTCCCCCAACCCTTTTTTCATACATGAACCCCCTGTATAATTATGGACAACAGTGATTTCTCAGATCTCATCCAAAAAGCTGCCCAGCTGATTTTCTCCGCTGAGTACGCTCTTGCCCTCACCGGGGCCGGGGTCTCCGTGGAGAGTGGCATCCGCCCCTTCAGGGGTCCGGGGGGAATCTGGACAGAGAGGGGTGAACCCCCCATGGATGGATATCGTAGATTCATGGCGGATCCCAAGGCTTACTGGGAGAGCCGCTCTAGGCCCGGTAGAAGCGGTGGATCACGGTATCGGGAGGCCAAGCCGAACCCGGGGCATAACGCCCTGGCGGAGCTGGAGGAGATGGGGCACCTTAAATGGCTGATAACGCAGAACGTGGACAACCTACACACCGAAGCGGGGAGCAGGAACGTTTTGGAGATCCACGGCAACTCGAGGAAGCTCAGGTGCACCTCGTGCAACGCTAGGTTTCCCCGTGAGGGCTTCGATTTCTCGGAGCTGCCTCCGAAATGCCCTGTGTGCGGAGGGATGGTTAAGGGAGACACGGTGATGTTCGGGGAGCCAATCCCGTCTGACGTGCTCAGCAGGTGCTTCGAGGAGTCCCAGCGTTCTGACTGCATGCTCGTGGTGGGCACGTCCGCTGTTGTGCACCCCGCCGCCAGCCTCCCTCTGATAGTGAAGAGGAAAGGGGGGGTCCTCATCGAGGTCAACCCTCATGAAACTGAGCTTAGCAGCATCTGCGACATCTGCATCGGGTCTCCATCTGGAGAGTCCCTTCCCGAGTTAGTGTCAGAAATAAAGAGGCTGAAGGGCTAAGAGAGCTTTTCCCGAGTCCAGTCTGCGACCTCTTTGCAGGTAGCGAACCAGACGTCACCCTTCGCTTTCATCTCAGCTAGAAGTTTTTCAAGAATCTTGAGTCTGCTTATTCTCCCAATCGCCTGAGGATGATTGGTCAGGCCGAAATACCTTCCCAGCTCATAGATGCCTTCGAACTCCGGTTTCCATACGTCGTATGCGGCTTGGGGACCTCTCCGATGAGTCTCAAACTGGGGCCAGTCATCTAGCATCCACTCGACGGGTAGCTCCACGAGACCTGTCTCCTTCCCCCTCCAAACGAGCATGTAGGGCATATCTGAGTCCATCATATTGGAATCGTATCTGAAACCGAGTCTCTGGACAAG
The DNA here is from genome assembly GCA_030608725.1 of Candidatus Bathyarchaeota archaeon. The sequence continues at coordinate 12,841 of JAUWDP010000004.1, read as the reverse complement.
CTCAAGGGTCCTGTCGCTGATAAGCCAGTAGGGGGCCCGGAACCCCTCCGGCTTCACACCTACCTTCTCAAAGGCAGCTAGCCCCCTCTGGAAGACGCTCTCCTCCGCCTCCTTAGAAATCTCCGCGAGCCTCTCATGGAGATAGCCGTGAGCTGCGAGCTCGTGGCCCCTGTCCACAATCTCCTCCACGGACTCGGTGAACTGATCTACCGTCCAACCCGGGGTGAAGAACGTGGCTTTTATCTCGTATTTTTCGAGGAGGTCCAGTATCCTCGGGATGGCTACATTGGGGGCGAATCGTCCCCGACTCTGGGCCACTATGTCCAGAGGCGCCCGCCTCATCAGCGCGCTGTTTGAGTCGTAGTCGAAAGAGATGTTTACGCAGCATCTGTAACCGTTAGGCCAAAATCCCATGATGTCACCGATCACCACTGAGAGCATCAAATATATGTCAGTAATGGTCGCCGAAGGTTCCAATGAATATTAAGTCTGTAATGACTCGAAGAGAGACGAGGGAAGTTGGATAGTTAACCTCAGTTTCTAATGATCCACCGGTCTGTAAGTGTAAACGAATGTACGATTTCTGTGCTATTCAGCTAAAAAACTAGTGAAAATACTCTGCCTAATCCCTTTTGTCGAAGGTGTTATATTAAGAATAATGCTAGAAGAATAGACCTGAGGAGTATACAAAAATGTTAGATTTCTCGTTCACAGAAGAGCAGGATCTCTTCCGCGAAGCGATCAAGGAGTGGCTAGCGAAGAACCTGCCAATGGAGAAGGTTAGAGAGAACGACACTAACCATGAGCTTCCTAAGGACATCATTAAGGGCCTAGGTGACCTTGGCCTCCTCTGTATGACGCTGCCCGAGGAGCACGGCGGAGTGGGGGCCGACTGGGTGACCACCACGATTGCCGCCGAGGAGCTGGGATACGCTGACATCTCCGTCGCCTTACCAGTCTTCTTCCTTGTGCAGGCCAGCTGGGGATACGTCGTAGATAAGTACTGCACGGATGCCGTGAGGGACACCTGCCTAAGGAAGGCAGCCAAAGGCGAGTCATTCATAGGGATCGGAGTGACCGAGCCTGGAGGCGGTTCAGATGTAGCGGCTTACAAGACGAATCTGGTTAAGGTCGACGGCGGCTGGAAGTTGAACGGAGAGAAGAGCTACATCAGCGGCGTTCACGAGTGTAAGGAGATAGGTGGAGGTTACTTCGTCAGTGGCTACAACGACAAGTCGAAGGCCCACAGAGGTATGACCGCCGTCTACATGCCTTTAGACGCTCCCGGCGTCGAGCCCGCAGAGAGATTTGAAAACATGGGTAGGATGGCGATTAGCACGTCAGGATTCAAGATGACTGATGTCTTCGTCCCGGAGGAGTACCAGCTCGGGGACACGGGGCGAGGATTCTACCTCACTATGGAGGGCTTTGACGCGGCCAGGGTTCTCGTCTCAGCCAGCTGCGTGGGAGCTGCACAGAGAGCTTTGGACTATGGCATGGACTACATCAAAGAGAGGAAGGCTTTCGGTCAGGAGTTAGCGAAATTCCAGGGCATCCAGTTCGATCTCGCGGACATGGCCGCCCACCACGAGGCCATCAAGCAGTTAATCTACAAGACCGCCTGGATGCTGGATCAGAAGTACCAGCACGAGACCTTCACGCCCTTGGAGGTGAGCAAGTACATTGCCATGTGCAAATACCTAGCCCCCCACCACGCTCTTGACGTAATGAGACGGACCTTGTACTGGATGGGCGCCTACGGATACACCTTAGAATGTCCGCTGGAGATGGGCTTAAGGGGCGTCATGAGCTATTGCATAGGCGCAGAGGGATCTCAGAACATACAGAAGATAGTCATCGCCAGGGAGACTCTGGGAAGGGACTGGACCAGCAGGAAGTAGGATCTCCTCTCTTTCTTTTTTTTTCATTTTATCAACAATCTTGCTCGTCCAATACACCATCTATGAAGAGAGAGGAAGTCAGTTAGTCCCTCTTAAAGAGCGGGGAACCTATCCGTTTACTCATTAGATAAAGATACATGAATCCAACGACAAATAGCATTACCAAATTACAAGTAACAACCCACAAATAGGTTACGAATAGTAGTCGAATGCACACACCCATTTACCATCTGTTAACTTAAATTGGAGAAAAAATAACTAATTGCATCCTCCCAATCAGTAACCTTTATTTAATCCTACGAACATTGAGGCGAAAATGAAATTCGATACAACAAAGGAAGGGCTTTACACCCTGTTCAAACCATACCAGGTCATGCTCCTCGAGCACATCTGGGAGCTCAACGGGAATGAGAAAGTTGGCGTAAACTCAAGTCGCGCCCACAAATACCTATTAACCACGTCAGAGAAGAAGTCACGTGCATCAGTCATCTTCTTCCTTAACGATCTAGTCGACGAAGGCATCCTAGACTACGAGGAGAGAACTGGTAAAGGGGGACACCACAGGGTCTATTACCCCAAGATGAACCGAGACGAGTACGCCGCCTACGTGACTGGGACCATTACTGTAAAACTTGGGAAAGTATTCCCAGCGGCACAGAAGCTGAAGGCCTAGACTCCCACTGCTGTACAATCTTATGCGTATAAAAAAAGGTACCCCATTTTTTTATTATTTTCAAAACATATACAACAGCACACACGTCGATAACTACTTAGCCCCAGGAAGATCATCTCGACTAGGCCTCGAAGGGGAACGCTGCAGCAAATCCCAAATATATGGAGACAAGGTCTAAGAGGATAGGCGACTGATGTGGAACCAGCTATAAGAGGAAGCGTCGAGAAGATCATAGATATCACACTGGACGAAGACAGCCTTCTAAGAAAGTACCAGATATTCAAGTACTACCAGGAACAGGGCATCATCAGCTCGGTCGAGAGCGCCCTCTTCGGATCAGTGTGGACAAACGTCATCACAGTGCTCGTGGAGATGAAATCCAGGGCTAAACAGGATATAAATGAGAGCGAGATGGAAGAGTTCAAGAGGATATTCGCCTCCAGAGCCCTGGAGATCAAATCGAGGATAAACGAGATAGCCAATCTGTAATATCATTACGATATTCGCATTAATAATACGTAATCAAGAACGTTCAGTGCACTTATTATGGGTTTACATTAAAAAAAACACGATTTACTGAAACATTTATACATGGGTGTCCACATCCTAGGGACGATTTCAATGTCTCTCGAGCCGTGTCCTCGCGTTATAATTGGAGGCACCCTGATAGACGGTACGGGCCGCCCCCCGATCAAAGACTCAGTGATTGTGATTAAAGATGAATGGATCACCGCTGTAGGCAAACGAGACCAGGTGGAGATCCCCCCCGGTGCGGAGATAATCGATGCATCTGAAAAGACCGTTCTCCCCGGACTTATCGACGCCCACGTCCATTTCGTTGGCCTGGGTGTTCGCATGATTCAGAACATCAACTTGAGGGAAACCAAGACGATAAGCGAAGCTCTCGAAAAAGTCAAGACAAGGATCTCAGAGGTCGAGAAGGGAGTCTGGATCCTAGGAAGAGGATGGGACGACAGCAAATGGGAGGATAGACGCTACGTTACAAAGTACGATCTAGACCCGATATCTCCCGATAACCCTGTGATGCTGACAAGGGTCTGTGGTCATCTCGTATCGATCAACTCGCAAGCCATGGAGATCGCTGGGGTCACAAAGGACACACCCGATCCTAAAGGGGGGGAGATCGATAGAACCCCTGAGGGAGAGCCGACGGGGGTCCTCAAGGACGCCTCTCAACTTGTACGGAAGCACGTCCCTGGAGTAAACGATGAGATGTACGTGGACGGCCTGAAGAGAGCCTCCGAGTACGCCCTGAGCCTGGGTTGCACCAGCATTCAAGAGGCAGGGATAGGAGCACCTCAGATGAAGGCATATCAGACCGCGCTGGAGAAGGGTTACCTAAAAGTACGAGCCTATCTGATGTGGACTGAACGTAACATCGAGGCGATGGAGACTCTTGGACTACGAACAGGTTTCGGTAATAATATGCTCAGACTTGGCTCCGCAAAGATGCTGGTAGATGGCTCCATAGGGGCAAGGACTGCAGCCTTCTTTGAGCCATACGAGGATGAGCCAACAACCAAGGGTATCGTGATGATCCCGGAAGATGAACTCATACAGAGAGTGAAGGCAGTCCACCGAATGGGCTCACAGGTTGCCATCCACGCTATAGGCGACTACGCCATAGAGACCGCCATCAACGCCATAGAGGAAGCAATAAGGGACTCCCCCCGGAAGGACCATCGCCACAGAATAGAGCACTGCGAGGTCCTCACCTCGACTCAGATCGAGCGCATCAAGCAACTGGGCATCATACCTTCAGTACAGCCAAACTTCGCGGGGGAGTGGAGCGACCCTGGCGGACTATACGAGACACGGATAGGGAAGAAGCGCCTAAGGCAGAACAACCCTTACCGCTACCTCCTTGATGAAGGGGTTAAGCTCTCCTTCGGGTCGGACGGTATGCCATTCAACCCAATTTATGGCATCTGGTCTGCGGTCAATCACTGGATAAGGGAAAGCCGCATCACCCTTGAGGAGGCAGTGAGAGGGTTCACCCTAGATGCAGCCTATGCCTCATTCGAGGAAGACATGAAAGGAAGCGTGGAGGTGAGCAAGCTAGCAGACATAGCCATACTGGAACAGGACCTAACGGAGATACCCTCAGACGAGATAAGAGATGTACCCGTCCACATGACCCTCGTAGGCGGGAAGATCATGTACTACAACGAGTAAAACCCAAACACCATATACCGCCTAAAACACACTTTTACATAATTCGAGGCGAAAACAGAGACTGCAATCCATAACATGCACAGAACATCAACGTTTATTATGATATACTATAACGTGTCGAAAAGCAATATCGAAGATTCATAATGTCTAAATAAAGAAGAAAAACACTACTAATGTAAAATATCAAGTAAAATTAATCAAGACAAGGTGGTTAAAATGGCAAAACATCCCCGGATCCTGGTGGTCGACGACGACGAGAACATAAGGATAGTTATCAAGATGAACCTGGAGAACAAGGGATACGAAGTGGACTCAGCCGCCAACGGTCAGGAGGCCATGGAAAAGGCCAGTAAAAGGTTCTACAATATAGCCTTGATAGACATCAAGCTCCCAGACATGGAAGGGACTGCCCTGTTAAACACTTTTAACGAGAAACTTCCCAAGATGAAGAAGATCATTGTAACCGGGTTCCCAACCCTCGAGAATGCTATGAAGGCAGTGAATGAGGGGGCTGACGGGTACATCCTCAAGCCTGTAAAGATGGAGACGCTCATAGAGACAATTGAGGAGCACCTCAGCAAACAACGGGAAGAGGAGAACTATAACGAGAGGAAGGTTGAGGAGTTCATTGAAGCGCGAGCCAGAGAGCTAGATACAATGACGAAATATCACAAACCTATATGACAATGTTCTGGAATGGAGCCAAGAGCATGAATATTAATCCCAACAGATCCAAGGGATCTCAATGTGACCGAAACTTCAACGACGTTCTCCAGGTGACCATTAAAGACACGCTTCTGCGTATATTCGGAGAAAAGTCAACGAAAACCATCTTCAAGACAATGGAAAAAGTCCACTCTATCAGACTGGATGACATCTCCTCAAAGAGCCACATTTTTGATGTCGCATTGAAGGATATACTGGGAACAGGCCACCAAATTGTGGAAGACATGATACTCGAAAATCTGTTTGACAGAACAGGAAAGGTGTTTGAATATAGAGAAAATTTTTCCTTCTCTGATTATGTTAACTCGATTAAACATTAGAGCACTAGATAAGAAGAATATAACGCAAGGCCCTTTCAACTCATGCTTTCCCTAAGCCTTAAACGGATCAAACCATGAGGCTTAAGATATGATTACCCGTGATGAGTCACTGGACTTAGTAAAGCAGCACGTAAAGAACAAGAACCTCGTCAATCACATGATAGCCGTCTCCGCGATTATGAAGCGTCTAGCTGAATTCTTTAACGAGGATACTGAGTTGTGGGAAGCCGTTGGTCTGCTCCATGATGTTGACTACGAGGTAACAAGAGACGATTTCAGCAAGCATGGACTAATCTCAGCTGAAATGGTAGCGGAACATCTTCCGGATGAGGGAATCCATGCAATAAGAGCTCACAACGAGATGACGGGCTTCAAGGCTGAGAGTAAATTGGACGTCTGCCTCTTCGCTGCAGATGCTCTCTCGGGGATGATTGTAGCGGGGGCACTCGTTAGGCCTACGAAACTTGAGGGCATGAAGGCCAGTAGCATTAGAAGGCGGATGAAGGACAAGTCCTTTGCCCGTCAGGTGAGCCGCGAGAATATTATGCGCTGCGAGGAGATAGGCATCCCCCTTAGCGAGTTCCTAACAATGGGCGTTGAGGCCATGCAATCTGTAGGCCAAGAAATAGGATTACAGCCATAACCATTGATGAGAACTAGAGAATCATGAAGTTTGAAAGCCCGCCTACACTTGTATCGTGATCAGAAAGGAAATAGCCCCGCTGAAATCCATGATAAGAGCAGTGTGTTGAAGACAACACCCATACCGATCCTGCGCGTAATCCTATGGAACCACCAGGAGTGGGCTATTGTTATCATGAATATCGGTATTATGGCCAAGAGGAACTCGATTAGGAACCCTACCATCCCTGTGAACACTCTGCGCTCAAACATTATCATGGCTCCGTATTGAATTATTATCAGCCAGAAGTAGGGTGCGACCTTCAGCGCTATGGTCCTTATCAGGTTCTTAAAACCGGGCTCATCTGCTTTCTGGATCCTCAGCTGATGGAAGTAGAGCCCCTCGGCGATGAAGAAGACTCCGAAGAAAGGTATGAAAGTCGTGAACACGGAGAGACGTCTAAATGTCAACGTCCTGAAGAGAGGTATAATGAATGTGAGGGTCACCCCCAGGTACGATTCTCCTATGTAGACAAACGTGTAGAGGAGCAGGATCATACCAAAGGCCGTGAGGGTATCCTTGAGTTTAAACGATTTTTTTATTATTTGAATCAGATCGAGGGCTAGGTGGGGCGCCCTTTTCTGTACAATATAGAGTATGATGAGCCCTCCAACACCGGACAATAGAAGCCACCACGCCATAGATGAGCCTATTCGAAGAGGGGGAAAGGGAATCAGATTCCCGAGACCGGAAATGGGGAGGAAGAGAAGTAACCCCAAGCCTCCCCAAACTAGGAAGGCCCAGAGATCAGGGAGAACGCCACTCACAGGTTTTTCCCCTTTATCTCTTAGAAAGCCCTGAGCCAACGCGGCGACGGGGATATTTATCCAGATCAGAGCGAACAGGGCGACCATGTTCGCAGTCACCAGAATGTTGTTAATGATTAGGGGATCTGGCGGCGTGCTCCCCTCGGCCTGTAGATGCTGTCTCATCCAAGAGGCTGCCTTCTCTATGATTAAGGGTTCAATAGGCTCCAATAGATGTATAGTGGAAGGTAGTAGCAGCTGTCGGGCGGTCCCGTCAGCCGCGCTCCCGTAATACATCTCGGGAACCACGGGGACCTCGGTGTTGAAGGCGTCCTCCAGGTCGATCTTGATCTTTTCTACGTCAAAGAGTACATCTAACTGGCCTATGATCACCAGCATATTGGGGGGAAAGGTAGCGCTCAGTGGGGGATAACCCGTTCCTCCGCTCTCGACGTCTACGCCCCCTGCTATCAGCACGACAGCTGAAATCCCCTGGGTGTCGGAAGCAGATCTGGCGGCACCTGCGCCAAGGCTGTGACCCACTAATCCTAGACGCTCCTGGTCTACGTAGTCCAGGGACTTGAGGTATGCTAATGTAGAGGAAACACCGAGACTTGGGTCATCTCCCCCAAGCTTACCACCGGATTGACCATGTCCGGCTAGGTCTAGCGAGAGGGCTACCATGCCCCTTCTGGCTATCTCCAAGGCGAAGCCCGACATGGTCTCCTTCGCGTTGGTGAGCCCGTGGGCGCAGACGACCGCAGGCCTGGGATCGTCTGGCTGGACGTCAGAGGGGACGAAGAGCATCCCAGATAGGGTGTAGCCGTCAGCGTCGATCGATACCCTCTCAACGCTCAGGGTATCTCCGACTGTGCTGCGGATGGTGGCACTGTTATAGTTAGAGATTAGCATGAAGGAGAATAGCAGGAGGAATAGGGCAGCGGTCGCCTTCTTCATTTCAGTCCACCTATGTAGTCTCGTGGGTCATAAGATTATCTTCTCAGGGCTAGCGTGTTTCCCGATCTGATACTGCAGTTTTCTTCATTGCTGGTTTTGAGCATGGATTTTGCGGTTTATGAAGAATAGGGTTTGATATATAATATAATTAGAGGGAAAGTTCTAGGCTTCGTAGACCGTCTCCCCGCCTAGTATGGTCTTCAGGATTATAGTGTCCTTGATCTCATCCTCTGGGCAGGTCAGGATGTCTCTGTCGAGGATGACCATGTCAGCTAGTTTTCCTGTTTCTATGCTTCCCTTGATGTTCTCCTCGAACGTATAGTAGGCGCTCTTGATTGTGTACATCCTGATTGCCTCCTCTCTGGTCACCTTCTGCTCGGTTCCCATCTGGGTTCCCAGCACCTCTGTCTTCCTCGCGATGGATGCCCAGAGGCTTGGGAACGGCGGGTATGGGGTGACGGGCGAGTCAGTGCCTGAGGCCACTTCTATGCCGTTGTCTATCCAGGCCCTGTGAGGCTTCAGCCACTTGGATCTGTCGTCTCCCACGTTCTCATGGTAGCTGTCTCCGAGGTAGTAGAGGAAGCTTGGCTGGGAGGCTACGGTGATCCCGAGGCGCTTGCATGTCTCGAAGTTCTCCTCGGTGGGCTGGTACGCATGGATTATCGAGAATCGCCTGCCCTTGATGGGTTTCTTCTTGTCGGTCTCCTCGAATGCGTTGAGGACGACGTCCATTGCGCCTCCTCCGGCGCAGTGGATCCCTATGTTCATCCCTGCGAGGTTCCCTGCGTCCACCCTCTTCTGCAGGTCCTCTGTGGGCATGATGAGGATCCCTTTGTTGTCTTCTTGATCCTCGTAGGGTTCTCTGAGGAGTGCCGTCCTTCCGCCGATGCCTCCGTCTATGAGTAGCTTCAGTCCGAGGAATCGTAGGAGGTCGTTCCCGTATCCAGTGGATACAGGGAAGTCGCTTATTCTGTCCACGCTCTCCTCCGCGGTCTCGTCCCCTAGCTTCCCGTGGAGCATCATGTTTACCCTCACGTTGAGCTCTCCGTCATCCGCCGCCCTCTGATAGGCGCGCATGGTCTTCGAGTCGATCCCAGCGTCCACGACCCCTGTTAGACCTGCCTCGCTGAAGGCCCGCGACGCCAGTTTTATGGCATTCACCGTGTCCTCGAAGCTCGTCGGTGGGATATGCTTCCTGACGAGGTTCATGGCGGGGCCCTCCTCGAGCAGCCCCGTGGGCTCCCCGCCTTCGTCCTTCTCTACGTTGCCGCCTACTGGCTGGGGTGTGTCCTTGCTCACACCTCCTACTTCGAGGGCCAAGCTGTTGCAGACGCCGATGTGGCCGCATGTCCGTGTGAGCCAGACCGGGTTTTTGGGGGAGACCTTGTCGAGGTCCCATCGGGTGGGGTTCCTGTGATCGGAGAGTTTCACCTGATCCCATCCGCGGCCCAGGATCCACTCCCCTGGCTCCGCTTTGTCCGCTACTTCCTTGACTGCGGTCAGTATGTCCGAGATGGAGCTCATGGGGGGTGTACGGCAATTTATCTGTGACAGGAGCATCCCGGTGCCGACCACATGAAGGTGGGAGTCGATGAGACCCGGTAGCACCGTCTTTCCCTCGAGGTCTATAACCTCCGTCCCCTCTCCCTGTAGCCCCTCGATCTCGGGCGTCGTGCCTGTTGCGATTATCTTTCTGTCCTTGATGGCTACAGCCTCGACGATGTTGAACTCGTTGTCGACCGTTATCACCTTCCCGTTTAGAAGCAGGAGGTCGGCTTTGATTTCCATTTTTAACACTGATACATGGGGGTGATCTGAATTTAACGTTTGCACGGGGCTGGGTTACCAGAGGAGAAGCGTGACCTCATGGACGAGGAGTTCCGGGACCATGCTTCTGCCCTCCTTCACCAGCCTGATCAGGCCCAGGCTCTCCAGTTTCTTGAGGTCCATGTAGACGTTCTTCACGTCCCTTCCTATCTTGGCTGCCAAGTCGTTAATTGACTCGGATCTTACTCTTGAGAGCTGATCTAGGAGATCCAACCGTCTCGGAGTGAGTTTAGAGAACTCCTCCCATTCGAGTTCCATCACATCCTCGGTGAGGTAGTCGAAGTCCTCACCCTCCCTCCAGGCTCCGAGGGCGTGGACCATCCCCATCCACTCCACGTAGTCTTCGAATACATCTCTGCCCACGAGTCCTCTGTTGAATTTTTCGGGGATGTCCTCCATGCTTTCTGTGTACCTATGTTCGATTTCAGTTACACGTTGTATGACCTCTTCGAGGGGGATCGTCCTCGTCACCTTGAGTTGCATCTCGTGTTCATTATTGGTGTTCGCACCAAAAAAGTCTTATTACATCCCAATTAATTACGGTTCTTGAGATTTCATGGATATTCCGTTTAAGAAAATAGATGATCTGACATGGGAGGTGCCCGTGGAGTATAATCGTCACATGCGGGTTCCTGCCCGTGTGTACGCTGACGAGGCTCTCCTTAACATGATGAGGAGGGATGATACCCTCGTCCAGGCTCTGAATATCACCCAGTTGCCAGGGATTCAGAAGTTTGGTATTACTCTGCCCGACGGTCATCAGGGGTATGGTTTCCCGATTGGGGGCGTAGCGGCCTTCGACTCCGAGGAGGGGATCATCACCCCTGGAGGCGTTGGCTACGATATTAACTGTGGTGTGCGTCTCATGCGTACTGATCTCACGTATAAGGAGGTGAAGCCGAAGGCGCAGGAGCTTATCGACAGGATCTTCAGGCTTGTTCCTTGTGGTGTGGGTGTCGGGGGCAGAATCCGTGTCTCCACTAGTCAGTTGGACAGGGCCGTCTCGGAGGGCGTTGACTGGGCTATCAGTGAGGGCTACGGCTGGGACGGTGACTCCGAGCACATGGAGGAGGGAGGCTGCATGAAAGAGGCGAATCCGGATAAGGTCTCGAATCGTGCTAAGAATCGGGGTTCGAGTCAGCTGGGGACGTTGGGTGCCGGGAATCACTTCCTCGAGATCGCGCGCGTTCGTGAGGTCTTCGATGAAGGTGTGGCGAAGACGTTCGGTATCACGGAGCAGGATCAGATCGTCTGCTGGATCCACACTGGTTCCAGGGGGTATGGGCATCAGATCGCGACGGATTACATCCGGGTCATGGACAGGGCGGTGGGGAAGTACGGCATCCGTATTCCGAGCAGGGAGCTGGCGTGTGCCCCGCTGAAGAGTAGGGAGGCCGAGGACTACTATGAGGCGATGTCCTGCGCGGTTAACTGGGCGTTCCTCAACAGGCATGTCATCATGCACCACGTGCGTACGGCGTTCGAGGAGACGTTCAAGCGGTCGGCGGACGATATGGGGATGAAGCTGGTCTACGGGATGACCCATAATACGGCGAAGAGAGAGACGCATGTCATCGACGGGAAGCGGAGGGATGTGGTGGTCCACCGTAAGGGGGCTTCCCGTGCCTTCGGTCCCGGGAGGGCGGACCTGCCGGATGACTATAAGTCGACGGGTCAGCCCGTGCTCCTCGTGGGGACGATGGGGACGGCCAGCTACCTGCTCGTGGGCACGGATAAGGGGGAGGAGCTGTCCTTCGCCAGCACGGCCCACGGAGCGGGGAGGGTGATGTCTCGGACCGGTGCCCGTAGGCGGTTCCAGGCCCGGGAGATCGTGCAGCAGCTGAAGCGTAAGGGGATCGTAGTGAAGGCGGCTAGTGGGCGCATCTTGGAGGAGGAGAGTCCCGACAGCTATAAGGACGTCCACAGGGTCGCTGATGTGAGCCATTATCTGGGTTTAGGGCGTAAGGTGATGGTGTCTGTTCCGGTGGCTGTTGCGAAGGGCTGAGTGATCCGTTTATATTTGGATCATACTCTTTTTTGGGTAGTTTGGTCTCGTCTGATGGTTTGGGGGTTGGGCCGTCTCTTTGGTTCACCCTGTTGGAGCTTATGAGGCTGGGGTGTCTGCGGAGGGCGGTGAGGGTCTCCACGACGGAGCTCGCCTCGAGGCTGGGGTGCTCTCAGCAGTCCGCTTCGAGGCATCTGAGGGTGCTGGAGGGGGCGGGGCTTGTGTCCCGGAGGATCGGGTCCGATGGCAGCCTCATCCGTGTGACCGGTGAGGGCAGGAGGGCTCTCGATGAGGTCTACATGGTGCTCAGGGGGGAGCTGGACGGTGTGGAGGGGGAGGTCTTCGAGTTCGAGGGGATTGTGTTCAGCGGGATGTACCAGGGGAGGTACTATATCACCCGTCCCGGCTACCGGGATCAGATCGTGGAGAAGCTGGGCTTCGACCCGTACCCGGGGACGCTTAACCTGAGGATCGGGGAGGCCGACCTGGAGCAGAGGCGGAGGCTGGACGCGCTGCCGGGGGTCCACCTTGAGGGCTTCAGGGACAGCGACAGGGCGTTCGGGGGGGCGCGGTGCTATCACCTGCTGGTGAATGGGGAGGTGGAGGGGGCGCTGATAGTTGCGGACAGGACGTCTTACGACCTCTTCTGCTTGAGGTCATCTCGCCCGTGGGGCTCCGGGAGAGGTTCGGGCTGGAGGACGGGGACACGGTGAGGGTGACCTTCGTCGGTGGGCTTGAGTCTGACGCCGAATCATGACTTTCTCTGAATGGCCCCTGTTTATGACCTGAATCGGATCGTGGGGGAGGG
>JAUWDP010000009.1 GCA_030608725.1 Candidatus Bathyarchaeota archaeon | reverse complement strand
GGCCTGGACGACTACCACGCCGCTGGGGAAGGAGGCCAACAAGAAGGAGATACCCATGATCATCGCCCAGCACAATGTGCCGTACGTGGCGACGAACTCTGTGGCCTATCCGAGGGATCTGCGCGCCACGATGGAGAAGGCGAAGGGCATCAAGGGCTTCAGGTACATCCATAACGTCATGCCCTGCCCTACGGGGTGGAGGTTCAACCCGGCGAAGAGCATCGAGGTGACGAAGCTGATGGTGGACACCTGGGTCTGGCCCCTCTACGAGGTGGAGAACGGTGTCCTGAAGCTGAACGTTAAGCCGAAGCAGAAGCCCGTGGAGGACTACCTGAAGTCCCAGAACAGGTTCAGGCACCTCACGGACGACCAGATACAGTGGATTCAGGGCAACGTCGACGAGAAGCGCGATATGCTCCTGGAGTACGACGGCAAGAAGATAATCATCTAGCCCGTTCCCACTCTTTTTTTTACATTTTCGCCTGTCCGTTCACGGTCTAGAAGGCTAGTTCACGCTTTTGGAATACGTATAGTGCAGTTACTAGGGCTACTAGTCCGACAACTATTAAGACCGTGGCCTCGTTCATGGGGATCTCCCCCAGCCTGGTCACTGTTCTCATGCTCACGTAGTTGAATAGTGATAGGTCTTTCAGGAGGTTGAAGGGGCCAAGGTCTCCGAGCCTGGTCATCACGTACTGCGCTAATATCAAAGCGCCTGACACAGACAGGGCCCTGCTCGATTCGAGGAATACCGCGCCGCATAGCAGGGATATGGCCCCGAGGGAGATGAGCTGGAGGTAGGCGCCAATGAATGCGTAGCTGAGGACATTGAAGTCCATAGTCTCGCCGATGGCGTTTGTGCAAACAACTGCGAAGGCGTAGAGTATTATGGGGTACAGGGTGCTGTATGTCATGAAGACCCCGAACTTCTCGAGGATGTACCTCCACCTGGGGATGGGGTAGCTCAGGGTGACGTCGAGGGTGTTCTTGTCTACCTCGTTCGTGATCAGCCTCACGGGCACCAGTATGGCGACGAAGAGGATCGCATACTCCATGATGAGACCGCAGTACATGTAGAACATCCCCTCCCAGGTGGATATGTCGAACATCATCATCTCCCCAAGAAGGGCTTGGTATATGGGGTTCTTGAGGATCTCGGCGAAGGCCGCTGCCTGCTCCTTGAAGCTGGGCCAGATTCCAGTCAGCATAGGTGCCATCAGCGAGACAATTAGGGGTGGGATAATGCCTCCGAACCAGCCCTTACGCAGGTTCTTCAGGAATACTCTCATCTTTTCATCCTCCTACTCGTAGTACTGGAGGAATATCTCCTCCAGCGTCGCGTCCTCTATGGAGAGCCTCTCGATCCCGTATCCCGAGAGGAGTTTGAGCAGTGGGTTCACGTCCTCTTTGAGCTTTAGTGTGACCTCCCTTTCGCCGGTCCTCTCCGCTGATATGACAGGCGCCAGCGCAAGGAGCTCCTCCTCTCGGGGCATCTCGGATGAGGAGAAGTTAATCTTCACGTTCTGGAGGAACTTCGTGATCAGGTTCCCGATCTCCTCGACGAGGATCATCCTTCCCTCCTTGATGATGCCGATGCGGTCGCAGACAGCCTGAACTTCGGCCAGGTTGTGGCTGTTTAGGAAGATAGTCCTCCCCTCCTCCTTAAGCTCCTTCAGGAGCCTGTGGGCGTTCGCCGCCATTAGGGGGTCCAGCCCAGAGGTGGGCTCGTCCAGTATGAGGAAATCCGGCTTCGAAGCCAATGCCAGAATGAGCCCCACTTGCTGCCGGTTACCAGAGCTTAGGGACTTGACCTTCAGGGAGAGGTCCGCCCGGAATACTGACCTCAACTCCTCGAGGTACTCGGGATCGACTGGCCTGAAGCCCCCATAGTAGTCTATGAGCTCGTTCCCAGTGAAGTTCTCGTAGAGGGAGAGGTCCCCAGGGACGTAGCCGATCCTCTTCCGGATCTTGAGGGCGTCTCTGTGATGGTCCATCCCGAAGACCGTTATGGTGCCCTCTTGAATGTGAAGGTAGTCAAGGATCGACCTCATCACCGTAGTCTTCCCTGCGCCGTTAGGCCCCAGGAAGCCGAAAATCTCCCCTCTTCGTACCGAGAAGCTGACGTCACGGGCACCGACCACTCTACGGCCAACCCTTCTGCCCCCCAGACCCAGCTCTCTTCCGTATATCTTGGTTAGGTTCGAGACCTCGAGGACCGTTTCGCTACTGCTCATGGGTCCTCAGTCTCCTTCTTTCCATGTTCTTTTCCAAAGCTTACTTCATTGATAAAGCCTCGTGCGCGCGCAGGGGACTCGCTCCTGAAGATCAAGCGGGACTTCATCGTGGGGATACTTGAGAGCTCCTCCCCAATAGGGAGGAGGAAGGAGTCCGTGGCCGTATTCCTGGCGATGGGGCTCTCACACGAGCCCATGACCCAGGAGGAGATCATGGAGGTCACAGGGTACGGGAGGATCACGGTCTCGGAGACCCTCACGAGGCTCACAGGGCTTGGGGTCGTTAACGTCGAAAAAAAACCAAGAGACCCGAAGAAGTACTACTCGGCGCTCATGGGCTTCCAGGACTTCGGCTTACAGAAGTCTCAGATGCAGAAAGGGGGCTACTCCCAGATCGTGAACATGGTCGGGAGGAGGTTCCTGCCCAGGCTCAGGGAGGTCAAGGGTGATACGGAGGAGAAGGAGCGGGTGAAGGTCTTCCTCGAGGCAAACATACGTGCCTACCAGCTCATAGTAGACTACGTTACCCTGCTGTTCGAAACGTTCCAGGAATGGATGAAGGACATCCAATGGCCTCCCAGAAAGTGAGGCAGGCCAGCCACTTCAGCATGGCTCTGCTTGGTCTAAAGAATTAATTAAACGGGTTAAATTAAAGCCGACTTCTAGCTTTAATAACTCATCAGGTGTAGGACATGGCCTGCATCGGGACTAGGAGCTCTCTGTACCGCCTCAGGAACTCGACGCCCTTCTCCGTGGAGTAGTACCTCTCGTCGTCCTCCGGCGTCAGGAGACCACCGCTCACAAGGGTCTTGATATACCCCTTGACGATCCGGAAGTTGAGATTGGCCTTGTAGACGATGTGGGTCTTCTTCGCCCCGTTCACAGCGACACTGAGTATGTCCGCACATATATCCGCTGAACTTCTCCGCAAACTTCACACCTCTGTTGACTACAGAGAGCTAATAACCCAAATATAAGGGTTCTCTGACGAAATTGGGGCAAAAATTGACTTATTACGTTAATTAATTTGATATTTTTCCCCATTCTTGGATAAAATGATCCCGCTCAAATAGAATATTTCCCATTTTTGGGAAAAAATTCACCTTAATGCTGACTTTTTTCCCCTTCCCCCCCGCAAGTCTCCAATCGGGGCTACGAGGGCGTCGATCCCGTGATAGAAGGGCGTTCTCGTACCCTCACTCACTCCATTCCTAGGATCGACACATGCAATTATTGACATTATTCGTGACCATGGTAACCTTTTGGGGCGCACACTCAGCTATACGAGCCGTTGGAGAAGTTTTCCCTCATACGAAAGTCAAAACTATGTTTTCTGGTATCCTGTTTTATATACTGGAGGACAACTCTTCAGCGCGTTCAAGGGGAGAGCTTGGATGAAGCTGGAGACACATATCGCTCGTCACGACGAGGACGTCAAGCAGGTTATGCTACGCATCAGCGAGGTGGCTAAGAAGATCAGCAGGGGATTCGCCACCAGGAGAGGGACCTCGGACTCGTCGAACGTCTACGGTGAGCAGCAGCAGGCCATGGACATATGGGCGGACGAGCTCCTCATCTCGGAGCTTAGGGCCTCCAAGCTGGTGCGGTACCTCGCCTCCGAGGAGCAGCCTGACGTGCTGACGTTTGAGGGTTCAGTCTCGAACATAGGCGTGACGATAGACCCTCTGGACGGCTCCTCGCTCATCGACGTGAATTTGGCTGTCGGAACCATCGTCGGGATCTACAGGGAGGACGTGCTGAGCCCCGGAAATGAGATGTTAGGCGCCATGTACGTGCTCTACGGGCCGCTAACGACCCTAACCTACTGCCTGAGGGAGGGCGTGCACGAGTTCACGATGGACGACAATGGGGACTTCGTCCTCCAGGAGGAGAATATCATCATCCCGGATGGAAAGATATACGCCCCAGGAGCGTTGAGGCGGGACTATCTTCCCACTCACAGGGGCTTCATAGAGAAGCTAGAGGCGGAGGGGTACAAGCTGAGGTACAGCGGCAGCTTCGTGGCTGACGTCCATCAGATACTGCACAAGGGCGGGGTCTTCACATATCCTGCGTACGCTGGTAGGGAGATGGGCAAGCTGAGGCTCCTCTTCGAGGCCGCACCAATGGGCTTCATCGTCTCCCAGGCGGGGGGAGCCGTAAGCGACGGCCGACGCGACCTGCTGACCATCAAGCCTGAGGCGGTCTCCCAGCGTGTCCCCGTCTACATAGGCGGCAAGAGGGAGATAACGTTAATCGAGGGTATGCACAAGGAGGATACAGAATGAACGATCCGATCCCGGGAAACGTGATATTCGAGAGCTTGAGGGATAAGGGCGCGATTGTCCTCGCGTCCAACGCCAGGGTCACTGCAGGGGTCGTGGAGGGCATCTTCAAGGCGGCGAAGGCCCTCGACTCAGCGGTGATCTTCGAGATCGCCAGGTCCGAGTGCAACCTCGACGGGGGCTACACAGGCATGACGCCGAAGATGTACGCAGAGGAGGTTAGGAGAGTAGCGGAGAGCGTCGACTTCGACGTCTGGTCGCTCCACGCCGACCACGTCACTGTGAAGAAGGGCACGGCTGAGGACGTCGCCGAGACCCGTAAGCTCTTAGATGCCCAGATCGAGGCAGGCTTCACCTCATTCGCCATCGACGCCTCCTACCTCTTCAACCTCCAGGGAGGGAGCCTGCGGGAGGAGCTGGCCCAGAACATCGAGGTGACCACGGAGCTCGCCAAGCACGTGGAGACCCGGATGGGGGGGAGGCCCTTCGGCTTGGAGGTGGAGGTCGGGGAGATAGGGAAGAAGGACGAGCACGGCCACGTCGTGACGACCCCTGAGGAGGCTGTGACCTTCGTGAAGGCGCTGAACGAGAACGACGTCTACCCCCAGGTGCTCGCCATCGCCAACGGCGCCTCCCACGGGAACGTCTACGACGAGTACGGGAACGTGATCGAGCAGGTGTCCATCGACATTCCCCAGACGGTGGCGGTCGCCAAAGCCCTGAGGGAGAACGACTTGGACGTCCGGATCGCCCAGCACGGGATAACCGGGACACCAAGGGAGCTCATCAGCAGTATCTTCCCAAAGGGGGACATCATCAAGGGGAACGTCGCCACGTTCTGGCAGAACCTCGTCCTGGACACGTACAAGATCTACCAGCCAGAGCTCCACAAGGACATCTACGAGTGGACACTGGAGACGTACAGGCCCAAGAACCCGGGGAAGGCCGACAACGAGGTCTTCGGGAAGAACGTCAAGTACGCCATCGGGCAGTACAGGGAGCGGATCGACGAGGTTGACGAGGAGACCGTCGCCACCATCGAGGCGCTGTCCTACGGGGAGGCCCGGACGTTCATTAAGGCCTTCGGCTCGAAAGGCACAGCGTCAACCGTTAGGAATGCGCTGTAGAAACCCTCACTTCAAGGGCGCTTGACGAACTCCACGACGTAGCCCTCGGGGTCCTCGCATAGGAACACCCAGCCTCCTGCGCTGAACTCCCTGACGCCCTCGTCGAGCATCTTCACGCCCTTATCCTTCAGGTAGTCGAACAGCTCGTAGATGTCTCCGTCGTCGGGGACGTGGAAGCAGAGCATCACGGGCTTATCCTCGGTCGCGGGGAGGTAGCCGTGGCCGTCGAGGACGATGCCGACGGCGACGTTGGGGGGCATCCAGTACTGCTTCACGTGGTCGGATTCGTGGGTCTCCTCCAGCCCCAGGATGTCTCCGTAGAACTCCCTCGCCTTCTCCAGGCTCTTGTGGTAGATGAAGATCTTGAACGTGTCGAACTCTGGGTAGCCTTCGTCAGTCATCTACGGGGTCCTCCTTCCATAGGCGTGGGTGGTGGTAGCCGCTGTATAGTGTCGCGAAGGGGTTGTGCCCCGTGAGCCTGTCCTTCACGATGAGCGTGGTCACGGGTGCCTCGGAGTGCCTGGTGAACTGGATGTCGTGGCCGATGCAGAGGCCCACTATGACGTTGAGGTCGGTGGACTCCGAGTTGAGCACCTCGGCCTGGACGATGGGGTTGCAGCCGGTCTCGAACCTGTCCGGAGAGCCGCTCAGGGCACTGATCTTGTCCTCGCCGGCTATCCCCCAGGCCGTTTTGTCCACAGCCCCGCATTTGCAGCAGACGGAGTAGACCTCACTGCCCGCTCCCTCCAGTATCTCCACGACCTTCCTCGCCTCGTTGCCCAGCCCTGTGCAGAAGGCGACGCCGAGCTTCTTCCAGCCCATCATCTCGGAGAACTTGATTATCTCCAGCAGCCTGGGTCGGACCGCCATCACGCGGCCCCTGACCTTCTGGTAGGCTCTCTGCTCGGTTACCGTGGAGTTGTAGTAGAGCTTCTTCTCGGCCTCGTCGTACTTCTCCATGGCCGCGTCTATGACCTCCTGCTTGTGCTTCATGGGGCAGAACCCGGGGAGTTCCTCTTTCGTCCAGTTCTCCCTGTAGCAAACCCTGTCAACGCACTTGGCGCACTGGGGGACAATCAACCTCGAATCCTCCGTTCAATGTGAACCTAACATTATAGATATGTTATGGTTGGGACAAGGAGAGCGTCTGATGCCTCCTGTCCTATATCTCAGCCTTTTCGGGCTCCCTTATCAGGACGATGAATAAAACCCCGAGCACGGTCAGGGCCCCCGAGAGGATGAGCCATGGGTAGCCGCTGTCATAGCTGTACAGGTAGCCGCTGATGAATGTGCCTACGGTCTGGAAGGACCTCCCGAGGATGCCGCCTCCCCAGGCGCCCCTCATGAGCCAGATTCCCCCGCCGCCGATGGAGGCGAGGACCCGTCCCCTTTGCTCCCGGGGGGTCATGTCGGCGAAGAGGCTCTGGAACGCAGGGTTGAGGAAGGCGTTGGTGAGAGTCGTGAATGAGGCGAGGGCTACGACGTGGGTGAACGTGGTGCACCTGAGGAAAAGGAAGCTCTGAGCTCCACCTATTATGAGGCAGATCCCCGCTATCCACTTCTTGGAGAACCGGTCAACGACGCTCCCGGCCGGGATGCCCAGCACCACACTGACGACGCCGGAGACGAGCATCACCGTCCCCCACTGCTGCACGTTGAGGCCGACGACCTCGCTGGCGCGCACTATCCAGAATCCGCTCGTCAGAGAGGCGAAGAAGACCCCCATCGAGACCAGGAGGGAGAGGGTCCAGAGCTCCCGGGGCACCTCACCGAGGACGCCGAAGACGCTCCTATAGGACTCCGCGATGAGCCCCGGAAATCTCCCCAGGGAGAAATCGAGGGTCTTGGGGTTGTCCACGGTCTCCCTGAGATATCTGAGCCTGAAGAGGGCCACGGCCGCGGCGATGAAGAACCCCGCGAGGTAGAGCCCCCGGATCGCCCGGTTTATCCCGTAAGTCTCTATGAGCCAGCTTCCCACGACAGGGGCGGCGAGGCCGAAGGCGCTGGGGATGGCCATGGTCGCCGCGAAGCCGATTCCCCTCTGCTCTGGGGGGATGGAGTCGGCGATGAGGGCCTGCCTGGCCGGGAAGTAGAAGGTGACGATGTTCTGGATGAACATGCCGACGGCTAGCCACTGCCATGTGGAGGTGAAGGCGGGGATGAGGAAGGCGACGCCGTAGGCGAAGGTCATGTAGGCGATGAGCTTGATGCGCCCCTGGTAGTCGGCGATGTAGCCCCCCAGGGGGTAGAATATCATGGCGGCGAGGTTGCCTATGGCCATGATCTGCCCCACGGTCTGGTAACTTCCCCCGAGGGAGAGGACGTAGAGGCTGAGGAAGGGCCAGATTATGTCGATGGTGGACCGCCAGACGCACTCGCAGACGGTCATCACGAGGATGTTCCCCCTCATGAAGCTGTACCACTTAGCCAACGGCAGACCCCAGAGATACCCTTCAGAGAAGAGCAGGGGCTATAAATTTAACCCCCCTCGCGCGAGCGACATTTTTTATATCAATCTAACGACCTCCGAGAATACAGGATGAACCCTATCATATTGGTACGTCACGGTCAGGCCGAGAGTAACGTCTCGAACCTAACAGGAGGCTGGTCATAGACGGCTCTCACCGACCTCGGTCGCCATCAGGCACAACTCGTCGCAACACGCCTGAAACGGGAGCTGGAGGGCGTGGAGGTCGTCTCCTACTGCAGCGACCTGAAGAGGGCAGCTCAGACAGCGGAGATAATAGCCGAGGAGACAGGCCTCAACATAGCCCCGGAAACGGGCTTCAGGGAGTGTAACAACGGGATAGCCGCGGGGAAGACCACGGAGGAAGTCGAGGAATACCATGTTCCACCCACGCGACCCCTACTTAACTGGAGGCAGTACCCCGGAGCGGAGACATGGCGCGAGTTCTACCTCAGAGTCTCCGAGTGCATGGAGAAGGTCACAGCCAAGGCTGACGGGCCCCTGCTCATCGTGACCCACGGAGGCACAATGGTCAACGTCGTTGCCTGGTGGATCCGCATGCCCCTGGAGACCCTATCAGACTTCTCGTTGCGGACACATAACACGGGCATCACGATCCTCACGGAGACAGAATTCGGGGAGAGGGCCATCGAGAGACACAACGACGTGGCACACCTCCACCTCGAGGGCATGGCTGCGCCCTTCCCCATCTAGCGTGTACACGGCGTAAATGACGGACCGGGGTCTATCTTATTACATATATGTTAGATCACCCTTCAGGATACGGTAGGTGAACTGGGTGAGCGTAACAGAGAGGGTCAGCCTCGTCCCAGCAGTCGTGGACGACTCAGAGCTCCTCGCGGAGATCTCCAAGAGGGCCTTCGACACGGACATCGACGTCGGCGCGCCGAGCGCGGAGGGCCCTCCGGGATACGACGCCCCCGACTTCCAGGCACGGGCCATGAACTGGGGCGACTACCACAAGATCCTCCTAGACGACGAGCTCGTGGGAGGCCTGATCCTCGGCGCGGGCAACGAGGGCCACAAGATCGTGGAACGGATCTTCGTCGACCCCGACCACCACAGGAAGGGGATCGCCACCCGGGCCTTCGAGCTGATGTACTCTGAGTACCCGGACGTGAAGCTTTGGACCCTGGGGACCCCTGAGTGGAACGTGAGGACGAAGGCCTTCTACGAGAAGCTGGGCTACGTTCAGGTGGGATGGGACGACTCAGACCCGAACTGGCGGGGCTGCTGGTACGAGAGGGTGATGACCCCTGAGGACCCCTACGTCATGACGCCCATCGAGCAGCTGAAGGAAGGGATGAAGAACGTGGACGTCGAGGGAAAGGTGCTGGAGAAGGGGCACGCCCGGCTGGTCCGATCCCGGAGGAGGTACGGCGAGACCCTCTCCGTGGCCAACGCGGCCATCGGGGACGGCTCCGGGAGGGTGGTGCTGGTCCTCTGGAACGAGCAGATTAAGAAGGTGCAGGTGGGGGACAGGGTCCGGGTGGAGAACGGCTACGTAAGCTCCTACCGTGGGGTGACGCAGCTCAATTCGGGGCTGGCTGGGAAGCTCATCTTCCCGATCTGATCTCTATTATCACTCTCTTGTAGAGTGGATTTTCGCGCATGCGAGCACATATTCTGAAACGAAGGCGCAGCTATTTGTCCTGATCCTCTCGGAGGCTGAGGGTTCCAAGTATGATCGAGGACTCCTCCAATTCCAACTGATCGGCGAGCCAGGACCTGGCCGTCCCCGGATCCACGTAGTAGACCACTCTCTGAACTGCCCCTCCGTCGGGCAGCGCTGAATCGATGACCCTCCTGTTTAGCTCCAGCCCGCAATCCAGGTTTCCCATGAGGGACTTCAGCGTGAGGGATACGTCGGTCACGGCGTAGATGGTCTCCCTCCCTTCATTCCTCTGGATAACCTCCAGGACCGGGATACCCTCCTCGTAGGCGAAGAGAATGTTCCTCGTGAGGGCCGTCACCTTGAACGTTCTCTCATCGATCTTGACGGCTACCGAGTGGGTGCCTGTGCACTGTCTCTTGAACTCGCGCCAGTTGCTCACCCTGGCGATGACTCCGCTAATCCTCCCTGGAGTCCTCCTCGGGGGCTCTGTCGGTGGCGTCCTCTCGTCGAGGGTTGTCTCCAGCCTGTAGGCGAGCTCGTCCATCTTCTTCTCGTGCTCCTTGAGGAGGTTAATCAACAGGTCTAGCATGTCGACCCTGTCGTCCCTGTCCAAGCTCATTCCGCGCCCTGATGCCCCATGCTCGCCCCGTGTTTTAAATACCGCAGAAATTAACGATCTGACGGCCCCTCAGGAACTACGTTACGGGGGTCCTAGAGGTAGAACTCCCTGAGCTCCCTGCCGTTGAGGATCTCGTTGTGGTCGATGAGGTATCTCATGAGGCTCTCCCCCCTGGCCGTGAACCTGTATTGCACCCTCATCTGCCCGCCCCTCCAGTCGAGGGCCTTCATCCCCTCGATGAACCCCAGTGATGTCAGTGATTCAAGCATCGCGTCCAGGTTGCGGGGCGTGATATCCGCCTCATGCGTTATCTGGTCCGCTCCGTGATGGCCCTTCCTGATAGCAATGAGGACATCGAAGTAGATCTCAAGTCTCGTCCTCCTCTCCACCATCAGGTTCCTTCTCCCTCTCTCTATAGAAGAATATTTCATCCACTAAACCTTAATTTCTAAATATGAACCTATTACATACACTAATAGTCTACAGAGTATTTAGAGCTTTTTCCTTTAGATGTTTTTAGAAGCTTTTGATACTTCCCATTCACGATGTTTTTAGTGATTGACACCTTATTCTCTGGTAAATTTTCTAACTTTTCCGCCTGAACACGAGTCCACATAATGTACGCGCGTCTGTGTTACCCCTGATCTGGGAGCACTATCTTCGCTTAGAGAGGACGATGAGCACAAGGCCGACGGTCAGCCCCAGGACTACGGCCTCAACGGGGAACCCGGGTATCCCCCCATCTCCTGATGGTTCCTCCGCTACCCGCTCGACGTCGAATGCCCTCTCCACGCTCGTCGAGGGGTCGTGTCCCAGGTCTCCCTCCCAGGAGGCTTGAACACTCCAGGGCCCAACCTCGTCAGGCTCGAACGAGCTGGTGTAGGCGCCTCCCCCTCCCGTCGTGACGGTCTCGACCTCTAGGGAGCCATCTGGCCCAGTGTAGGTCAACGAGATCGATGCCTCTGGGACCGAGGGCTGGAGGCTTCCCGAGACCGTGAGGGCTTCCCCGATGGTGATGGTGTCGACGTTGGTATCGCAGGAGATGGTGGTCTCCAGGACCTCCCATCCCCACCACTCCCCTATGAAGATGATCTTTGACTCATCCGCGAAGGTTACGCCGTGCGCCAGGGGGGAAGGTCTCTGACGTCAGATCCACCTTGTTGCCTCCGTCGCGGTCCATGATGTGGATGTCGTACTTCCCCTCGGAGCCCATGGCCGAGACGATGTAGGCTATCCTCTCACCAGATGGGGACCACGCCGCTAGCCCCTGGGTCCAGCCTGTGTCGGTGAGGGCGACCTCCCCGGAGCCGTGCGCGCGCGACGGATCGTTGGACGAGCACCTAGAGGTCATCAGGGCCCTCAAGGAGGCCGGGAAGGGGATTTACGTCATCAAGCTCCTGTACGGCGGGAGGCTCAGGGAGGAGGGAGATACCGCGATCAAATACGCCCTCCAGTTCCACGAGTACGTGGACGCCTGGAACATCGGCATGTACGACACATCTGAGGTAGAGCACAACATCACCCTCCTCGAGGAGGCCCTCGGGAGCTAACCACACGTGCACGCCCAGTGACCCCCCCCAACATCCGAGGCGGCACTTGGAAGGAGAGACCGCCACCTTAAACCGAGCAATGCACAATCCACACCCGATCCCTACTCCCTTCCACATAGAACATAACGCAAAACCCCTATTGACCACCCACCGAGGCGAGAACCAGCCCAAGCACATAAAATAGTATTAACCCCCAACAAGACCCGAGGCATATGATCAAGGACATCAGACGGGTCGCCTGCGTAGGTTCAGGCCTCGTAGGACAGGGCTGGGCAGCCCTCTTCGCACTCCACGG
>JAUWDP010000148.1 GCA_030608725.1 Candidatus Bathyarchaeota archaeon | reverse complement strand
ACCGGAGAGTTTGAAGAAGGACACTATCTGGAAGTTTGAGGCGTATCCAAAAGTGGCCGTCGTAGTGGCCTCCGAAGAGGATGAACTCTTCCGAGGCGCCGTTGCCGGGGATCTCCCCGCAGACGTTCCAGGACTCTCTCTCGAAGATGTCGCACTCGGCCTGGACTCTGACCCTGACCTTCTCGTTCCTCTGGGCGAGGCGCCTCAGCATCTCCCCGTCCTCGTACTTCACGGAGATCGCGGGGACGGTGCTGTGGATGCAGCCCGTCGGGGGGCCCATGGTGGGGTACGGGTGGGTCCAGATGAAACCGGAGACGTCGGTTTCCGAACCTCTGATGAAGGGTGGCCGGGTGGGTCCCACAACCATCTTTCCCTCCAGCTCTCCGGGGTCCAACTCTGTCTCCCCGTCGATGAAGACCAGGTCCGCTTCCGCTTCTCCCGGTGCGGTCATCGGGAGCGTCAGGCAGGGGACCTCCTTTCCGATAGGCTCCAGTATCTCGAGCTTCGAAAGGCCCACCTCGCAGCCCTTGAATCTGAAGGATTCTAGGTGGGGGTCCTCGAATCTGTACTCCTCGAACTTCCCTAGGAGGAACTCGGAAGCGGCCCTGTTCTCCGGGGTCCCCGCGAACCTCCCCCCGTAGTCGTCGCAGAGGACGGTCAGATTCTCCATAGCCTCGGAGCTGGAGTAGACCTCCCCGAGGATCCTCCTCTCAACAGCGTCTAGCTTGAACATTTCCACGGGATCCAATGGGAGATCTCCGTTATAGCACTAATCATGGTGCTACTAGGTTTAGAGGTTCTCCAACTGGAGTATAACTTCTCAGTTACAAGCCGGAGCCAATCGCCCGCGCGCGCATCGTTGATCCATTTTTTATACAATCACTTCGTAGCGTGGGATCGCACAGGTTCGAACATCCACATTTTTGATGCGAAATGTCATTCCTCATGGGGAGCCTCTTGTTTGAGGGCGTACAGCCTCGCTCTTCCCCTTTTTCCGATCGTATCCAATACATCCATGTTCCGGAGGCAGTAGGTCATCTTCTGGGCGATGCTCGCCCTCATTTTTAGGTGCCTCGGCCAGCTCCCTCGTCGTGAACTCCTCGGGCAACGCCGCCGGGAGGAGCTTCTTGAAATCGGCTGGCGCCGAGAAGGCGGCTCGTCCCCCACGTCTATGAGTCGTCTGTCGTGGACGCTCTAGAGCTTCCGCTTCCAGCTTCCCCTGCCATCGTCGATGAGTTCTTCCTCCGAGTGGACCATCAACGCCTCTAACGAGAAGTTGGGCTTCTCCATCAGGTGGGGGATGTAGACAAGCTCAAAGAACAGGCCTCTACGCGCCCCCTCCTGGGAGACCTCCGGCGCGCGCGCGAAGTGACATTTAAAAGTCCTTTTAGATGATGTTAAATTTGTTATGTGGAGGTAATGATTTGAGTCACTCCAAGGATGAAATCATAGCTTGGTACGAGATGAAGACGGAGTCTATCTTGCGAAAATACGGACCCGGACCACGAGTACACTTCCACACTGGGATAATTGACTCAGAGACCAAACCTGCTTCATCCGTCGAGGAGATAAGATTGCAGCTTGTCCGTTCCCAAGAGAGGCTCCTCCAAGAAGCCGCCCGTCTTTGGGAGGCCGATAAGAACCTCACAGGAAACGTTCTAGACGTAGGATGTGGTCTGGGAGGTACCTCAATCTATTTCGCACAGGTATACGGGGCCAATGTCCACGCGCTCACCAACGTACCCGGGCACATACCATTGATAGCGAAGTTCGTCAAGCAGGTGGAGGTGGCTGACAGAGTCAAGCCGATTCTGGGCGATGCCTGCTCTGTTCCCGGCGAGAAGGTGTACGACGCTGCAGTTGCGATAGAAAGTTCATGCTACCTTGATCGATCTGCCTGGTTTCAACATCTTGATAAAAGGGTCCGGAAAGGAGGCCGCGTATTCATAGTTGATTGTTTCACTGAGAACGACGAGATCCGTGAGCTCTTCGACGCATACTGGTTCACACGGATAGGTACCCTAGCTGAATACGTAACCTCCTCAGAGCTGGCCAACTTCAGAATTGAGGGGCTGAAGGATCTCACCTCGGAGACAGCAAATTTTTGGAGACTAAGTACGGATTATTCAAAACTCATACTCGAGACCCATACAACTTCACAGAGGGAGTCGGATAGACTTCAGCGAAGTATTCGTTGGCAAACCCGGCTCGCAAATATGTGGTATAGTGGGATGATGCAATGCGCGCTGCTCAGCCTTACACATCTGGATACACAATAGCAAATTCCCTGAATCTACCAAGCATATGAATTTTTTAATTTCAGAGTATTATATATAATAGGTGATATGTTTGGTAAATATCATTACTTTCAGTATTGCGTTCTTCCTCTGTGTAATTTCGAATAAAATCGGAGCATTATCAACCAACATGGAAATTATCTCCCAAAACCAGTTCATGGATTGGGGAGCCATACCTTTCTTCGAGGCTGACATCAGCTGGTTCAGGATAATCGTGAGCCTCACCCAGATGATATCGGTCATCGCCGCCGCCATCTATTACGTATTCATATCCACAAATACCATCAAGACGAGGAAGGCCCAGCTCTTCATGCAGATATACAACAGCTTCCAGAAACAGGAGTTTCTGAAGCAGTTCATAGACATAATGAATCTGCAGTGGGCTGATTTCGAGGACTACTGGCAGAAATATGGCATGATCAACAATCCTGAAATAGCCTCAAAAATACATTCGGTGGGAACCTATCTGGAGGGAATAGGCGTGCTGGTGAATAGAAGGTTGATAGACCTAGAGCTAGTGGACGAACTCATGACTGGCATAATCGAACGTTACTGGGAAAAAATGGAGCCTGCCATAATCGTACAAAGGGAGGTCTTAAACTGGCCTGAGGCGTATGAATGGACTGAATATCTATACAAAGAGATCAAGTTAAAGAAATCTAAAACTGAGGGGAAATGAGAGACTAAGAACTGAAGCCAATATATGCGAACTACCCCTTCAAACGCACTGCTGGGCCATTTCACGCACGCTAGATAATTATAGTATTTATTAGAAAAAACTTAAATATTTTAACGTTCATTATATCTTCAGACGTCTGCGGAACTATTAAGAGGTAAGAGTATGAGTCAAGAGTTGGAAAAAAAGAAGTACATGGTTATTTGGACGTGGAGAACGGAAGACACTGAAAAGGGAATTGAACTGGCTCTCGAGATAGACGAGTTGAGGAAAAAATACCCTGATAATTATCCGAGTTCTCGTGGCTCGTCCTATCTAGCTTCAACCTTGGGATTTACACTATTCGAAGCCAATGAGGTCCAAATTAAAAATTGGTTGGAACACTACAAATCAGTACTCATCGTAATGAAAACGATGCCAATAATGACAGCCCGTGAATTCATAGGGCAGTACAATAAGGGAGATCTTTCGCTCTAAAAAAATTATCTTCTCCTTTTTTCGGACGCGCGCGCGCGTTTTATTTAATTGAGTAAATGTTTGCTCTTCCCCGTTTGCCAATGGTCTCTATAACATCCATGTGGCGGAGGCTGTAGGACATCTTCTGTGCTATGTTAGCCCCTAAATTCAATGACCCAGCCAGCTCCCTTGCCGTGAACTCCTCTGGTAGAGTCGCGGGGAGAAGCTGCAGGAAATCGGCAGGAGTCGAGAAGGTAGCTCTCCCGGCCACATCCAAGAGCCGTCTGTCGTGGACGCTCCAGCGCCTCCGCCTCCAACTCCCCTGCCCGTCGTCGATAAGCTCCTCCTCAGATTGGACCAGCAACGCCTCCAACGAGAAGTTGACCTCCCTCATCAGGTGGGGGATGTAAACCAGCTCGAGGAACAGATCCTCCACGCGCCCCCTCCTGGGAGATCTCCGCTTGGAGACTCTCTTGCCTCGGGAGTCCAGTCGCACGATCCACTTTGTCTGGGCTATGGGATGCACGAGCCTTACGGTATGGCGCTTGACGAGGTCTTCCAGCTTCGCCTTGATGGCCGAGAAGTTGCCTGTCTGGATCTCGATCAGCTGGTCGCCCCGCACGATGTCGATGAGGTAGCCGTCGACCCATTCTTCAATGCGGTCGCCGGGCTGGGAGTACCACCGCTTTACCTCGTCGTGCAGGGACATCTCGCCCATCGTATCTCAGCCCACACCCCCTACTTCGTCGAGCTAGTTGTTAACTCGTGCGGGCGTATCTGCAGATGAGAACACAGTAGG
>JAUWDP010000292.1 GCA_030608725.1 Candidatus Bathyarchaeota archaeon | reverse complement strand
CCTTCACGACCTTGACGCCTAGGCCTATCAGCTCGTGCCTCTGGACGTTCTCGGGGCTAACCGGATTCAAGACTCTAGCCCCTCCTCCCTCATCACGGTGAGTATCCGGGCGATCGTCTTCCTGAGAAACTTGATCTGCCCAGGGTTCTCGATGGAACCCCCGGCGTTTATCATGGTCTTCTGCTTGGAGAGGTCCGTCCTCAGCTCGCTGAGACGCCTCTCCCGCTGTTCGACGCTCATGTCGCGTATCTCTTGAACTCTACGATTGGGCAAAGGCTACTCCTCCTCGTCCGATGGGGAGTCCTCGGTCTCCGCTTTACCTTCCGTTTCCAGGTCCACTGCTTTCGGAACCTCATCTGTCTTCTCTGGTTCGGTGGCTTGAGGCTTCTCTTCCTCGGGCTTAATATCAGCCTCGACCGATTCTGGCTTATCCTCAACAGGCTTGGGTTCATCAGCTACGGGCTCTGGTGCATCTGGAGTGGCAATTTCTACGACGTCCTCTTCGACCGCTGTCTCTACAGCATCGGTATCCTCAGGAGGCTTCTCCACTGGAGCAATCTCTGCTGCCTCGGCCTCAACTGGGTGAACCTCATCCGCAACAGGTTGTGGCGCATCTGTGATGGCGGCATCAACGGCGTCAGTGACTTCCGCAGGCTTCTCCACTGGAACTGCCTCTGCTGCCTCAGGCTCGACCGGGGTCTCCGGGAGATCCGGTTCTACCCCTGCTGGGAGCTCGTACTCATCCTCTGGATACTCTATCACGGGGAGGTTATCCAAGTTCACCTTGTCGGGGAACTTTGCATCCGGGGGGACTATGGAGACGTTGACCCCGAAGGCTCCCTTCTTCATCTTGACGTGCATGGTCGCCTTCTTCACGTATGTCAGGGCCGGGTCCCCAGACTTGGGAACGTATCCCTCGACGACCTTCTCGTATCGCCCCCTGTTGCTCCTTAGGGGGCCCTTGATCAGTATCTCGCATCCGATGGCGCCGGCCTCCATGGTCCTGTTGAGGGACCAGAATAGGGCCCGGCGGTAGTGGATACCACGCTCCAAGGCGTTGGCTATCCTCGCCGCCTGGATCTGTGGATTTAGCTCGGGGAACTCCACCTCGACGACCGTGATCTGAGGGTTTGTCAGCCCGAGCTCCCTCTCAAGGCGTTCTGAGGCTTCCTTGATCGCCCTCCCCCGCTTGCCGATGACCCTTCCGGGCCTCATGGCGAAGAGGTTTATCTGGGCTCCGAGGGGCGTCTTCGTGAGTGTGATTCC
The DNA here is from genome assembly GCA_030608725.1 of Candidatus Bathyarchaeota archaeon. The sequence continues at coordinate 1,247 of JAUWDP010000292.1, read as the reverse complement.
CCCGTAGCCGGCTTGCACGTACTCGTCGGCTAGAAGCTCGTCTACCTTAACCCTCTCGATGGCATCCCTGATAATTCGTTTAACTACGCTCATTGAATCTCCTCGACTGCGACCTCAACATGGGTCAGATAGTTGAAGTACGGCGAGGATCTACCGAAAGCCCTCGGGATGTAATTCCTTATGACCCTACCCTTGTGGGACGCGATGTGAATGATTTTAAGGCGGTCGGAGTAGAGGCCCTTGAACTCCGCGTTGGCCTCGACCTGGTCTAGGATCTTCAGGATGGCCGTCGCCGCCTTTTTCGGATATCGACCTGCGTCAAACCCCTCGACGCCCTTCCTGTGGGCAACCTTCTTCTTGTGTCGACGGTATGGGACAGGTCTTTTAAGCTCTACGACTTCCTGGAGCACATTCTTCGCCTTCTCCAGCCTCATGCCCTTAACATAGTGGCAGATCTCGCGAGCAGCCTTGTGAGAGACCCTTAGATCCCTTCCACTGGCTATCGCGGTCCGATCTGGGTCAAGCCCTTGAATAGAGTACTTCCAAGACGGCATATGAGCACCGTACGCCAGATAAAACATCAATCCTTATAAAAACCTTTTTGATTTGGAAAAAAGGGTGAAATAAAGGTATTTTGCGATAATCGTTTTAAACTGAAGTCCGATTCATTACAATTTTCCAGCTCAATCACAGTTGAGCGATAATAAAATATACGTATGATAGAGCTAGATTTCTCCTGAGCTTAGGAATATTAAGACAATGATAGCAGAATATGGTGTGTGGAAAGGGATTCTACTTAAGCGGGATGTACATCGAGCTCCTTGAGGCGCCTATGCCCGGCCGTCCGTGACGCACGGGGCTGTTGGTGATCGAGTACTCGCCGAGGTAGTGGCCGACTTTCTTCAGATCTATCGGGACCTCAATGAACTCCCTGCCTGAGAAGACGTGTACTGTCTTCCCGATCATCTCGGGGAGGATTATCATGTTCCTCGCGTGGGTCTTCATCGGCTTGTCGCCTGGCTGCCAGGACCTTATCTTCTCTATGAGTTTGCGGTGCTCCTCGGGGAGGCCCCTCGTGAGGCTCCTCCGCATCCTGGAAGGTAGCATCCTGATGAACTCGTCCATGGAGACAGCCTTGAGCTGCTCCTCATCCAGGCCACGGAAAACGAAATCTTTTGGCATACGATCAACTCCATCATTCTAAATCCAATATATAAGGGGTGCGGGCTATAGCCTCTTCCGCCTCA
>JAUWDP010000173.1 GCA_030608725.1 Candidatus Bathyarchaeota archaeon | reverse complement strand
AACCCCCCGGGAGTCTATCCAGATGCTCGGCCAGCCTCAGATAACTTGCCTCTTCCAAGAAGCCCCCCTCTATTGATATTAAATTAGACTACTAATAACTTGCGCGCGGCAAGGATAAAATCGTTTCACACGCGTGCGATGAAAATTTTGCACGCGCGGTCTGCGAATAAGCTGTATGCACGAAACCTTCGGAAAATAATAAATTTAAATATTTAAATGCCGCCATAAAAAACCCTGGGAGTCATGAAGTTCGACACAAAACAGGAAGGACTCCGGACCCTGTTCAAGCCGTACCAGGCGCTCCTCATGGAGCACATCTGGGACCTCAACGGCGCGCGGAGGAAACTCACCGAGCGCCCCGACGTGCTCCTCTCGACCTTCCGCGTCTACGGGATCGCCGCCTCTGTTTGAAATACATGCACGCCTTTCTCTTCTGATCAACGACCTTCCGCAATTTGGTACAGTAGAAAGTCTTCCTCGAATACTTACTGCATTCTTTACAGGTCTTCTTACTGAGGTACTCTGCAAACGATAGTCTTCTCCCCCGATATCGCCCTTTCCCCCTTCTGCTCATCAAAGCCATATCCTAAAAACGACGCACTATCGTATCCCCATCATGTCATATTTGAACCCGGCAGTATCAACGCCCTCCTTACCTATCACGGGCCCATTACACCTTGACGCGGATAAAACAGAAAAACGTGTGCGCCTCAGGACCTAGCGTTTGCCCTTGCTCTGCTTGTAGAGGACCCCGGCGACGATCAGGACCCCCACCACAATGACCGCCCAAGGTCCGAAATCGATGCTCCAGCCAAAGATCTCGCTTACGCCCCAAAGAATGATGGCAAGCCCTATAAGAACGCCGACGATCGAACCACCACCGGGAAGCCCGAAGCACTCGTCCTCCATCCGCCTCCCGAACCTCTCCGCCCTCTCCCCGAACTCCTCCGCGCGCACCTCGATCTCCTCCTCCCAGCCCCGCCTCTCACGGCGATATGCCTTGAGGGACGCCCCACAGCCCGTGCAGACAGAGGCATCATCCTCATTCTGGGCTCCACATTTCGCACAATAAACCATGACAGTTTTCTCCTATGATTAAGGAACCCATACAAGCAAATAAAAACCTTTTACGCGCGCCTAGAGTAAAATCAGTCAACCTTGACCATGAACTTCATAATGACCCAGGCGAAGGCATAGGCCGCGATCGAGATATAGAACACAACCTCGAAGCCGTAGAGTTCAGCGATCAGCCCGGCGATCGCCGGAGCCACCGCCCCGATGAGGCTCGTGGGCAGGAAAAACAGGGAGTAGCCGAGCCCCCGGCTCCTCTTGGGAATCAGCCTCGCGAGGATAGAGGTCCTCGACGCCATGTTCACCGTGTTGAAGAAGCCGTACAGCATGAAGAGGGCGATGAACAGAGCCAGGTTATCCGTGAACAGGGAGAGGGCGAAGCAGGCGTAGCCTATCGCGGAGGTGTAGATGAGCCACCTCTTCTCCCCGAACCGGGAGGCCATGAACCCCCCGACGGGCGCCGCCACCAGCCCCAACAGCATCCTGCTGCTGAATATGAGGGTGGCCAGCGCCAGGGTCAGCCCCCTGACGTCCATCAGGTAGAGGACGAAGAAGCTGGAGATCATCGACATGCCCATCGAGGAGAGAGAGCGGAAGAGCAGGAACACCATCATGTTGGTCGTCAAGAGCTTCGTAATACCCCCGCCTCCCTCGTCTCCAGGCTCATCGCTCACCTCGGCTATGCCGCTCGGCTCGTCCTTCAACCTGAGCACCATCACGACACCGAGGAGCATCGGCACCGTCAAGATCAGGTAGACCTGCCTCCACCCGAAAGCCAGCACCCCGATGAGCACGCTCACCGCCAACGGCCCTGTGGCATGGCCGAGAGTGCCCCCCGCCCCATGCAGCCCCAAGGCCTTCGGCCTCTCCTTATCGGAGAAAGCGTTGGCCGTGTAGCTGTACGAGGCAGGATGATAGATCGCGTTGTTGATGTAGACCATGCTGATGGCCAGAATGAACACCAGCGGGCTGTTGGCTGTGCTCGCTAGGAGGGCTCCCGCCACCGCAACCGCAAAACTGGCCAGGAGCATCCTCTTGGAGCCAAGCCTGTCCGACAGCAGTCCCGCGGGGATCGTGAAGATCGCCTGACAGAGAGGAGGGATAGCCGCTATGATCCCCAGCTGCTTCAGAGACAGGCTGAACTCCTCCCTCAGGAGCGAGAAGATGGCGGTGTGGATCCCGCCGAAGACATGCGTCAGCACATGGGTCACCGCCATCACCACTAGACCATAGCTGATGAACGACAGAGCCCCCTGCTTCCGACCCACCTTAGATAGACTCCCCATGAGATTAGCAGAGAAGGGATCGCACTATTTATTTAAGATTAGCTAGGGAGGAGCGCCTCGTGCGCCCTCAAAACCTGAGATCACACAAGCCTTTGAAGGTTTCATGGCGACTCTACGTATCCCTCAGGGGGTTCGAATCCCCCGGCGACCTTCGCCATCCTCGCCGCGATGTCGATGGGCGTCGCGTCCTCCAGGTAAGGCCCCACTATCTGTATCCCCACGGGCAGGCCGTCCCCCGTCTTCCCGAGGGGAGCCACGGTGGCCGGAAGCCCCGTCAGGGTGGCGAAGGAGATCCAGAACATGAGGTCCTCATAGCGCCTCGAGCCCTCAGGAGTCTGCAGCACCCGCTCCCAGAAGTGCTGGCTGTGATCGTGGGGGAAGGCTGGAAGGAAGGACACGGGCATCAGGAAAGCATCTCTCGTCTCGAAATACCTTCGCCAGGCCTCCCGGGCTTCCATCCTCTCCTTCAAGGCCTTGTGGAAACGCTTGTGGGGGGCCGTCAGAGCCAGATCCAGGATGGCCTCGTAGCTTCCGTCCTGATCCAAAGCCCTGCTCCGGGTCTCCTCGTAGTTCTCATCCTTCAGGAGGGGGGCGTACAGAGAGCCGAACAGGAAACGAAAAGTGGTGTAGTGCTCCACGGGATCCACCCCCTCGGGCCACCCCTCCACCAGATCCACCCCTTCATCCTTCAGGGAATCTAAGGCTGCGACCATCACCTCTCTCACATCGGAAGATATTGGGCACACCGGGTGATCTAGGATGTACCCTAGACGATAGTCGGAGAGGCTCGCTCCCCGCTCAGGGGGAAGCGACCAGCTGTACGCCACGGCCTCCTCGACGCCGGGACCCCCCAGGATCTCCATGGCGAGCTTGAGGTCCTCGGCGCTACGGGCCAGGGGCCCGGCGACGTACAGGAGCTGAGGCCAGTAAGACAAAGCCGGGATGTATCCCTTGAGGGAGACCACGTTGACGCTGGGCTTGTGCCCGTAGACGCCGCAGAAATGGGACGGGAGCCGGATAGAACCCCCGATGTCGCTACCCAGAGACAGGAAGTTCAAACCCGCAGCCAGGGCAGCGGCGCCCCCGCCCGTCGATCCCCCGGGCGTCCTCTCCAGATCCCAAGGGTTGTTCGTCGTCCCGAACACCCTGTTATAGGTCTGCCAGTCTCCCGCCATAGGAGGGACGTTCGTGTGGCCGATGAACACCGCCCCCGCAGCCCTCAGCCGGGCCACCGCCACCGCGTCCTCCCCCGGAACCCGATCTGCCATGGAGCGCGAACCCGCTGTCGTCCTCACCCCCGCCACGTCGAAGCAGTCCTTGATGGTCACAGGCACCCCGTGCAGCGGCCCCCACAGCTCCCCCCTAGCCAGAGCCTCGTCCGCCTCCAGCGCGCACACCAAGGCCTCCTCCCGCATCAGGGTGACC
>JAUWDP010000077.1 GCA_030608725.1 Candidatus Bathyarchaeota archaeon | reverse complement strand
ATCGTGGGCCACACCAAGGCTGCACTGAAGGCCGGGGCGACTAAAGAGGAGGTCGCTGAGGTCATCCAGATAGCTGCGGCACTCAACGCGGGCGCAGCCATAGCCCACAGGAACTTCGCCCTCGACGTCGAGGGGTAACCTGCTCCCCTATTTATTGTCCCAGTACTGGCGGGTCTTCATGTACTGTATCTTAGCCTTGAGCAGGTCTGAGTAGAGCTCTTTCTCGTCTCTGTGCATCCTCGAGAGCACCTGGTAGGATGTGACAGGGCCGACTCCCCGGACCATGAGGGCTTCGACGGCCTTCCTGCCGTAGGAGAGGACCATGTCGGCGGTCTTCCTGCTCTTCGTCAGGAGGTCCCTCTCCTCCTCGGAGATGGATCCGTCGTTCTCCCATCTGTTGAATGTCTCCAGGAACGCGTCCGAATCCTGATATCTGCGCAGGACGGCGAGGAGCCCGGAGCCGCAGTTCTCACAGGTGGGGCGCTCCTCGAATTCCCTTACCCTTCTCCTTGAGCTCCACTCCCCGCAGCTCATGCAGGCGAGGTCCACCAGCCTCGAGTGGATGCTGTTCCTCATGTACTCGATCTGGTCGCCCCCAGATATCTCGGCCTCCATAAGCTCCGCGACGTCAGCGTACTCCATGAGGATGTGCTTTGCGAGGGGGCTCGGGGCCTCCGCCATGACGCTCACCACCTCGATCTCCCCGGAGGCTGCCTTGGTCATGATCTCCTTCAGAGTGTTTAGGTCCAGCTTCTCCTGGTGGGCCTCCCGGAGGGTCTCCCTGTAGATGGGGGTGTCCTTGTACCTGAGGTAGAGGTTCTCTAGGGTCCGGGCGTCCAAGGTCTTCCCCCGGGGGATGACGCCGAACCTCTCGGCGATGAACTTCATCTTGTAGCCGAAGGGGAACCGGGCCTCCATGAACTCGTTGAGCCGGCTGTCCAGCTCCTCCTCGGAGAGGGGGAATAGGAGCTCCTGGATCTTCCTGAGGTCGAACTTGTCGAGGCGCCTCGGGGCCTCCACGAGGATGCGGTAGGGGTCGTTCCACCAGATGTATACGAGGTCGTGGTCTGAGAGGACGGCGTCGACGATGGCCCCCAGGGTCTTGTTCACCCTCTCCCCGTAGCTGCTGTGGATGACGAGGTACTTGTCGTAGGCCTCCAGGAGGATGCGGTTCCTCGTGGGGATGGCGAATCCCGCCTTCATCTGGGCCTCTACCTCGTCCACTGCTGACTTCAGTGCTGCCTCGTCGGCCTTCAGCTCCTTGGTGAGGGCCTCGATGGCCTCCTCCTTCGATCCGAGGCTCTCGATCTCCTCCGCTATCCTCTGGCGGAGGTCTCCCACGTCCCCGGCCACCTCCTTGGGGACCGGGATGAGCTCCCCGTCCCATCCGGGGAGGGCTCCCAGGGGGTCCTGTGACGGGAGCACGTGGAGGACGCCCCTCTCCTCGTCGATCTGCAGGATCCTCCAGACGCGCCCCTTCAGGATGACGTTGAGCCCCAGCCTGGCGCGCAGGGTCCAGAACTCGTCCCCCACGGTTCCTATGACCCTGTCCGTGACGACGTCTATGAACGGGTAGCGCTTCTCGTCCGCTATCATTCCCAGGTTCTCGTAGTAGTACATCCTTCCCTTTCTCCTCCCTCTGATTGTCCCATCCCTCTTGGTGATGAGCGCGATGGCCGAGAGGAAGTCGGTGAACTCCCCGAACTCCTCCCTGCCGATCCCCCTGAACGGATATGCTCTGCAAACGAACTCGTAGGCTTCATCCTCTCCGATCTCACCCTCGTCCAGTACCAATCCCACGAGCTGGTGAGCTAGGACGTCGAGGGCTCCGATGTGCATCTCAGTGGGCTCCAGCTCCCCCCTCCTGGCCCTCTCGGCGATGACCATGGACTCCATGGCGTCCTCCCCGTACGCTGAGATAATCACCCCCTCGGAGAGCTCCTTGATTGTGTGCCCCGCCCTCCCGACCCTCTGGATGAGTGTGGAGACCTGCCGTGGGCTCAGGTACTGGATGCAGAAGTCGACTTCCCCGATGTCGATGCCCAGCTGGAGGGTGGACGTGCAGACGATGCCCTTCAGGTCTCCCTCCTTGAAGCAGTCCTCTATTTCGTGGCGCTGCTCCCGTGAGAGGCTGCCGTGGTGGACCTCGACGTAGGGGTACATCTTCCCCAACTTGTGCCCTAGGCTCTCCGCCTGGCCCCGCCCCTGGACGAAGATAAGGGTCGACCTCTTCCCCCCTACAAGCTCCTTGATCCTCCTGAGCCTTGACGCCGCCTCAGGGGTCGTGGCGAGGTCGTCGGCCAGATCGAAGTCTTCCGCAGCGGGCTCGGGAAACTCGACGGCGTACCTATAGTTCTTGTCCACCTCGACCACCAGGACCTCGACGGGGTCCACGCCTCCCAGGAAGCTGGCGACCTCCTCGGGATTCCCCACGGTGGCGGAGAGGCCGATCCTCTGGAGAGGACCGGTGACGCATCGCTCTAGCCGCTCCAGTCCCAGAGTGAGCTGGGCGCCCCTCTTGGATGCTGCCAGGTCGTGGATCTCGTCGACGACCACCCACCTGACGCTCTTCAGGTGCTCCCTCATGCTCTTCGTGGGCAGGATGGCTTGGAGGGTCTCCGGCGTGGTGATGAGGAGCCTCGGCGGTTTGACTATCTGCCTCCGCCTGTCCCTCTGGGAGGTGTCGCCGTGCCTGACCTGGACCGGTATCCCGAGGTGCTCCGACCAGAACATGAGGCGCCTGTGGATGTCCCTGTTGAGGGCCCTGAGGGGCGTCACGTAGACCACCTCGATCCCCCCAGCCGGATTGGGCGCCTTCAGCAGGGCGTCGAATATGGGCAGAAGGGCCGCCTCGGTCTTGCCGCTGGCCGTCGGGGCGACAAGGAGCACGCTCTTCCCCTGGGAGATGGGGCCGATAGCCTTCTCCTGGGGCGGCGTGGGTTCGCTGATCCCCAGCTCTCTGATGCCTGACTGTATCCTCGGGTGGAGGGCGTCGAAGACGGTGGCAGCCATTTCCCTTGACAGAATGAACTTGGGGCTTGATTAAAGCTTGTGACGAGAATCTAGCGTGAATTTATTATATATTCTGCATTCCCATAACTATTATATTGGCTCTGCAAAACGGCGTCTGTCATTCCTCGTTAAACACGCCGCTCTCTGCTTTCGGGTCTACTCTGGAGTCTCTAGGTTCTAAAAAAAGGTGAAGATGATTGGAGTCTGATGAAGTAAGGGTCGGCGTGTACATCTGTCACTGCGGGCTGAACATCGCGGGGGTTGTGGACTGCCCCGACGTGGCAGCAGCATCTGCGGATCTACCGGGGGTCGTGGTCTCCAAGGACTACAGGTACATGTGCTCAGACCCGGGCCAGGCGATGATCAGGGACGACATCGCGGAGTACAATCTCAACCGCGTCGTCGTCGCAGCATGCAGCCCCAGGATGCACGAGCCCACGTTCCGCAAGTGCGTGGAGACGGGGGGCATCAACCCCTTCCTGTTCGAGATGGCCAACATCCGGGAGTTCGACAGCTGGTGCCACCACGGGATGCCCGAGGAGGCCACGGAGAAAGCCAAGGACCTGGTGGCGATGGCGGTGGCCAAGGCCCGCTACCTGGCTCCCCTGGACCCCCTGAAGGTGCCGGTGACGCCAAGCTCCCTCGTGATCGGCGGAGGCGTGGCGGGAATCCACACCGCCCTAGACCTGGCGGATATGGGGCACCAGGTGTACCTGGTGGAGCGCTCGTCCACCATCGGCGGGAAGATGGCCCAGCTGGACAAGACCTTCCCCACGCTGGACTGCAGCATCTGCATCCTGGGCCCCAAGATGGTGGAGGTGGACCAGCATCCCAACATTGAGCTCCTCACCTACTCGGAGGTGAAGAAGGTGGAGGGCTACATAGGCAACTTCCACGTGACCGTCCATAGGAAGCCGAAGTACGTCGACACGGAGGCATGTAACGGCTGCGGCGAGTGCGCCATCGCCTGCCCCATCGAGGTTCCCAGCGTCTACGAGGAGGGGCTGGGCCCCAGGAAGGCCATCCACGTTGAGTTCCCCCAGGCCATCCCTATGCGGTACACCATCGACATGGACGCCTGCATCGAGTGCTACAAGTGCGTCGAAGCCTGCAAGGAGCAAGGGAGGTACGCCATTGACTTCAGCCAGGAGCCCGAGGACATCGAGATTGACGTGGGAGCCATCACCGTGGCGACGGGCTTCGACATGTACGACGCCAGCGAGATAAAGGAGTACGGCTACGGGGTCTACGACAACGTCGTCACCGCCATGGGCCTCGAGAGGATGGTGAACGCCGCTGGACCGACCTTCGGCCACGTCGTGAGGCCCTCGGACCGGAAGGAGCCGGAGACCGTCGCATTCATCACCTGCGTTGGCTCCAGGGACGAGAGGGCCCAGATCTACTGCAGCGGTTTCTGCTGCATGTACACACTGAAGAACGCGATTCTCCTGAAGGACCACTTCCCCGGGATGGATATCTATGTAATTTTCATGGACATGCGCACCAACTTCAAGGGCTACGAGGAGTTCTACCGCCGGGCCAGGGAGATGGGCATCAAGTTCATCCGGGGCCACCCCGACGAGATCTTCGAGGACCCCGAATCCAAGAACCTCATAATCTCCATGGAGGACCTCTCCACGGGGCGGCCCCTCGACCTCGAGGTCCAGATGGCGGTGCTCTCCCAGGCAGCAGTGCCCAGCGTGGGGACCAAGGAGCTCGCCCAGATCCTTACAGTCTCCACCGACGGCAGCGGCTTCTTCCTCGAGTCCCACCCCAAGCTGAAGCCCGTGGACGCCGCCACCGACGGCATCTTCTTCGCAGGGGCTGCCCAGGGGCCCAAGGACATACCCTACAGCGTAGCCCAGGGGAGCGCCGCGGCCTCCAGATCGGCCCGGGTCCTGTCACAGGACGAGTGGGAGATCGAGCCCATAGTTGCGTACGTCGATCCCGAGATGTGCACGAGCTGCGGGGTCTGCGTCACCAAGTGCCCCTACGGGGCGATAACCATCGAGGAGGGGCAGCCCGCCGTCGTCACCCCCGCCAAGTGCCACGGATGCGGTACATGCGTCGCCGACTGTCCGCAGAACGCCCTCACCCAGCAGCACTTCACCGACGCCCAAGTCATCGCCCAGATCCACGCTGGCCTTGAGGAGAACGCCGAGGAGAAGATTCTGGGCTTCCTCTGCAACTGGTGCAGCTACGCAGGGGCCGACCTCGCGGGTATCAGCCGCCACCAGTTCCCCACGAACCTCCGCCCCATCCGTGTGATGTGCAGCGGCCGGGTGAAGAGGGAGTGGGTCTACGAGGCGTTCCTGAAGGGCGCTGGGATGGTGATGGTCTCGGGGTGCCACTTCGCCGACTGCCACTACATCACGGGGAACTACAACGCCGAGAAGCGGATCAAGCCCCTGTTCAAGATACTTGAGGCTGGGGGGATCAGCCCGGACCGGCTGAGGCTCGAGTGGTTCTCCGCCGCGGAGGGTGAGTTCTACGCCCGAATCACCAGGGAGATGGTGGCCCACATCGAGGACCTGGGCGTGGATCGGATCCAGGCTGAGAACGAGAAGGCGAGGCCTTTCCTTGAGAGGCTGTTGAAGCGGGGAGGCTGAACCAGTGCCATTAGAGGTCGACGGTGAAATGAGGGAATCCGTGATGGGCAGGGCGAGGCTCTGCTTCGGGTGTGGCGTCTGCATGGGCGGCTGCCCCGTGGCGCGTGTCAACGAGGGCTTCCATCCCCGGAGGCTCGTCAGGGAGCTGGTCATCGGCGACTGGAATAAAGTGCTCGAGGGCGAGGAGATCTGGCTCTGCGCCCAGTGCCACCTCTGCAGCGAGACGTGTCCCCAGGGGGTGGGCCTCTCTGAGCTCATCGTGGACCTCCGGAACATGGCTGTAAGCGCTGGAGTCAGCCCTCCGGAGGGGTACACGGAGAACATCAGGATGGTGGCGGAGACGGGGCGCCTGGCGCCGATCACCTCGGCCACTCT
>JAUWDP010000172.1 GCA_030608725.1 Candidatus Bathyarchaeota archaeon | reverse complement strand
GTCACCAGTGTGTTCAGTGATGGTCCCGCGGTGTCCTTGAATGGGTCCCCGACGGTGTCTCCGATGACCGCAGCCTTATGGGCGTCGGAGCCCTTGCCTCCGAAGTGGCCGGACTCGACGTATTTTTTAGCGTTGTCCCATAGGCCTCCGGCGTTGGCCATGAGGATCGCTAGGAAGAAGCCACTGAATATTGCTCCACTGAGGTATCCTGCTAAGCCCCTGATTCCGGTTACGAAGCCGACTATGAGGGTTGTGCTGATGGTGAATACTATTAATGGCAGCAGCTCTTTGAGGGCTCCTTTAGTGGCTATGGTGATGCATGCGTTGTAGTCTGGCTGTCCGGTTCCCTCCATTAGGCCGGGTATCTCCCGAAACTGTCTCCTTATCTCCTCGATCATCCTGTGTGCGTTCTTTGAGACGCCGAGGATTATCATGGCGGAGAATATGACGGGAACGCTCATCCCGATGAATATGCCCATCATGACTATGGGGTCCATGAGGTCGAAGCTTATGCTCTGCTGGAGGAGGTCCTTGACTATCTCCTGGAAGGAGGCGAGTAGCGCTAGGGCGGTGAGCCCCGCTGCGCCTATGGCGAAGCCCTTTGTGATGGCTTTCGTCGTGTTTCCAGCTGCGTCGATCTCGTCTGTGATGTCGACGACCTCGTCCCCGAGGTTGGACATCTCGGCGATTCCCTTGGCGTTGTCCCCTATTGGGCCGTAGGCGTCCCCGGCGATGATGGTTCCTGCGATTGCGAGCATTCCCACTGCGGCCATGCCGACGCCGTAGACACCGTAGAGGGAGTATGCGATGGCTGAACCGATGCCTATTCCGAGGAATGCGGGGAAGCAGCTGATGAGCCCGTATGAGAAGCCCGTGAGGATGTTGATGGCTGCCCCCGTCTGGGCTGCCTCCGCGGTCTTCTTTGCTGGGCCTTTGTTGATGGAGGTGTAGTGGTCTGAGGTCATGCCGATGACTATCCCAGCCAGCAGGCCTGCCACGGTTGCGTACCAGATCTTTATGTCATAGCCGTAGAGGTATGTGGCGGCGTACGTGAGGACGCCGAAGATTATGCATGTGATGTATGTGCCGTTGTTGAGGGCTGTTCCTGGGTCTCCGCCTTCCTTCACCCTCACGGAGGCTATGCCGATAATCGAGGCGATTATGCCCAAGCCTGCGAAGACCAGGGGTAGGGTCTGGAGATAGGCGATCTGCATAGTGCCACCCAGGATCATGGCGGCCATTATCGCAGCCACGTACGAGTCGAAGAGGTCGGCCCCTGAGCCTGCACAGTCTCCGACGTTGTCCCCGACGTTGTCAGCTATTACAGCTGGATTGCGGGGGTCGTCCTCGGGAATACCGAGCTCCACCTTTCCGACGAGGTCGGCTGCGATATCAGCGGTCTTGGTGTAGATTCCGCCTCCTGCCTTCATGAATAGGGTCAGCGTGCTGGCGCCGATGCTCATTCCCAGGACCGTCTCTGGGTCTCCTGTCAGCCAGTAGATGATGCTGATTCCGAAGAGAGCCAGGCCTACGACCATGAGGCCCATGACTGCTCCGCCTCTGAAGGCGATTGGGAACGCAGCGATGAGGCCACCATTCTTGGCCGCGTTGGCCGTCCTGACGTTGGCTTTCACGGCGACCTCCATACCTATTATGCCTGCCAAGCCTGAGAATACCGTGCCGAATACAAATGTGAGGCCGATCTTCACTCCCAGGGCCACTGAGAGGATTATCGCCATGACCGCGACGAATGCGCCTAGGTAGGTGTACTCTGTCTTTAGGAAGGACCTGGAGCCCTCCTGTATCCATCCGGCTATCTGCTTCATTCTGTCTGTACCGGCGTCCTTGTTAATCACGTAGTTGTAGTGGAATAGTCCGATCAGGAGGGATGCTACTGCGGACACGGGTGCAATCAGCCAGATTTCGAGAGCCATTTTCAAATCTACCTCTTGAAGTTTAGTTAAACGTACCCAGAAGTTTCCTTCTACACTCTATATAAAGATTAGTGGAGGAAATGAGGTTAGGCCTTTCTGTGCTCCATGTATTGTCTTCTGGGGATGAGTCTCTGTGGTACTATCAGGAATGCGGTGAGTGATCCTGCGAAGCAGAGGAATAGTTGGAATGGGGTCAGGGGTACGACGTGGAATACGTTGTTGAGGAATGGGATGTATAGTATCATGAACTGGAGGATGAGGCCTACCATGACGGAGACGAATAGCATCTTGTTTGCGGTGAATCCCTTCCAGCCCAGCTGGAATATATGCTTGGTCTCGCTCCTACACTGGTAGGCTAGTATGAACTCGAAGAATACGATGCTCGTGAATGCGACTGTTCTGGCGGTGGTGGCTGCGAGTTCTCCGTCTCCTGTTCCGATTAGTGTTGTGGCGTAGACGTAGACGAATGGGACGAAGTCGCTGATGAAGTCGACGAGGGCCGCGAATAGGATGAATCTCCAGAAGCGTCTGAGGATGTCCTCTTTGGGGTCCCTGGGGGGGTACTTCATGATGTCGGGGTCGGGGGGGTCGATGCTGAGGGCGACAGCGGGGAGGCCGTCTGTGACGAGGTTGACCCAGAGGATGTGGATGGGGAGGAATGGTATGGGGAGGCCGAGGACGGCGGTGACCGTGATCTCGATGAACTCGTCGAAGTTTGCGGCGAGCATGAGGCGAATGTACTTGGAGACGTTGTCGTAGATCTCCCTGCCCCCCTCGATGGCCTTGACGATGGTGGCGAAGTTGTCGTCCTCGAGGATCATGTCGGAGGCCTCCTTGGTGACGTCGGTGCCCTTGATGCCCATGGCGACGCCGATGTCGGCGGCTTTGAGGGCTGGGGCGTCGTTGACGCCGTCTCCGGTCATGGCGACTATGTGGCCCAGCCGCTTTAGGCTCTGGGCGATGCGCATCTTGTGCTCTGGGCTGACCCTTGCGAATACCCGGACGTCCTCGATGACGTCGTCGAGCTGGTCGTCCGTGAATCCCTCGACATCCGCCCCCTCCAGGACTGAGGACGGGGTCTCCTCGACGATTATGCCTATCTCCTTGGCGATGGCGACGGCCGTGATCTTGTGGTCGCCGGTGACCATGACGGAGCGGATGCCTGCGCCCTGGGCGGTCTTGATGGCGAGGGGGACCTCCTCTCTGGCGGGGTCGATCATGCCCATCATGCCGACGAATGTGAGGTTGGACTCGACCGCTTCCACCTCCAGGTTCTGGATGTCGTAGTCGTCTGGGAGCTCCTTGTAGGCCATGGCCAGGACCCTGAGGGCGTCCTCCGCCATATTTGTCATGGTCTCCATGTTGACGTCGACGTCGTCCTGCTGGATGGGTCGGACCTGTCCGTCGAATATGCTTACGCTGCGCTCCAGGATCATCTCGGGGGCGCCTTTGACGTAGGCGACGAGCTTCCCCTCTGGGGTCCGGTGGAGGGTGGACATCCGCTTCCTGGCGGAGTCGAATGGGATCTCTGCGACGCGCGGGTAAGTCTTTTTGAGTTCGGACTGGCTTATCCCGGCCTTCTCGGCGGTGACTATCAGGGCGCCCTCCGTGGGATCGCCGAAGCACATCCATATTCCACCGTCCTCCTGGACGTGGGCGTCGTTGTGGAGGGCGCCTATCCGGAGCAGCAGCTCCAGATCTGTCTCCCCGCGGGGGTCGACCTTGGTCCCACCTGACTCGACTTCTCCCACGGGGGCGTATCCCGCTCCCGTGACGTGGATAATCCTGCCGTTGGACGTGAGCCTCTGCACGGTCATCTCGTTCTTTGTGAGGGTGCCGGTCTTGTCGCTGCAGATCACAGTGGTGCTTCCCAGGGTCTCCACTGAGGCCAGCTTG
>JAUWDP010000168.1 GCA_030608725.1 Candidatus Bathyarchaeota archaeon | reverse complement strand
GTCACCATATCCTGCAAAGAGTCCTGGAAGCTCTTCATATCGTCACTGGCTTTTTCGATGAGTCTCTGGGGAGTTGAATCGAGAAGTTCGCATGCTCTACTCAGGCGCCGGATGTAGACTTGAGCTGTTACTTTGCTACCTCTGGCAAGGTTTGCTCGCCATCTCTCTACTTCCGGGTCTTGTGTAAGTGCTTTTGATTTCGTTAACTTTTGGGGAGCCACGTTTAAGGTTTGGATGCCATCCTGATAAAAGGGTTTCGCACCTAATTAGTGGCGGGCCCGGTGGGATTCGAACCCACGGTCTCCGGCTCCGGAGGCCGGTGCATTATCCACTCTGCTACGGGCCCACAACAAACAAACCCAGACCCACCCCATTAAAGGGTTTCGCGGGGCCTAGAGCCCCTCGAACACCCCAGCCATCCGCTCCAGCCCCTCCCTGATGTCCGCCATGGACTGCGCGTAGCTCTGCCGGAAGTGCCCCTCACCCCGGGAACCGAAGTCGGCCCCGGACCTCACGCTCACCCCGGCCTCCAAGAGTCGCCCGCACAGCTCCGACGAGCTCAACCCGAACGACGACACATCCGGGAAGACGTACATCGCCCCCTGGGGAGACTCGCACTCCACCCCATCCATCCCGCCGTACGCGTCCACGCAGAACCTCCGCTTAGCGTCGTAGGCCTCCACCATCTCCCGGACGCAGTCTTGGGAATCCGCCAGCGCCGCGACGCCCGCCCTCTGGACCGCCGCGTTCACCACCAGGTATGTCGACATCTGGATCCCGAAGAACCTCCTGTACAGCTCATCCGACGGAGCGATCACGTACCCCAGCCTCCACCCCGTCATCGCGTACGCCTTAGAGAAGCCGTTAAGGATCACCGTCCTCTCGGCCATCCCTGGCAGGGACGCGATGCTCCTATGCTCGGCGCCGTCGAATGTGATCAAATCGTAGATCTCATCGGTGATCACCGTGAGGTCGTGGTCCACCGCCACCTCGGCGATCCCCCTCATCTCGGCGTCCGTCAGCACCGCCCCCGTCGGGTTATCGGGACTGCAGATCAGTATCCCCTTCGTCCGGGGGGTCACCGCCTCCACCAGGTCCTCTGGATGCACCACCCAGCCCTCCCCCTCATACCGGGGGAAGCCCACAGCCTTCACGCCGACGAAGTCGAATGTCGAGTAGTAGGCGAAGAAGCAGGGATCCGCCGTGAGGACCCCGTCCCCCGGATCCGTGAGGCCCTTCAGGGCCATGTAGATGCCCATGGTGCTCCCAGGGGTGATGAGCACCCGGCCCGGGTCGACGTCCACGCCGTAGCCGTCGTACTTGGCCGCCACCGCCTCCTTAAGCTCCGGGACCCCCGCGAAGCTCCCATAGTGGGTGTGTCCCTCGTCCAGCGCCCTCTTCATGGCCTCCACGATGTGGGGGGGCGTGTCGAACTCGGGCTCCCCGCCGCCGATGTTTATCACTCGCTTACTCATGTAAACCGAGCATAACTGGGCGCACCATTCAAATGAGGCTTACGGTGGCCTCAGGGCCCCTCTAAGAGCTCGCTGTACGGGGTGTTCAGGAGCCTCTGGGCGCTCTCCACGATGACGGGGCCCACACCCTTAATCTCCCGGAGGGGTCCATGGAGCCGCTTGGTCTTACCGCTGCTGGAGGTCCTGACCTCAGCGGTGGCGAGCTCCTCGAGCACCCTGTAGGGCGTCTCCAGATTCCGGAGAAGCTCCTCGGCGAGGGTGACCCCGATCTGGGGCAGCCCCGACAGGAGGAAAAGCTGCTGCTGGTGAGGAGGCATGTCCCTGCGGACGCTCCTGAGCTGGAGGGGGCGCTCCTCCTTCACCTGTTCCCGATACGCGAGGCGGTGGAGCAGTATCGCCGTGGAGTCCGGATCCTCAGTGGGGATCACCGACAGGCCGTACTCCAGGGCTATGCTGGCGAGGGCCCCGTAGACCGAGGAGGGCCTCATCCTGCTCCGCCTGAACGCCCTGGACATCCTCCCTTCCAGGATCAGGACGGGCTTCTCATAGGCCTCCGCCATGTCCCGGGCCTGCTTGAACAGGCGACCGTCCTTCATGCTCCCCAGGAAGTCGGAGACATCCTTCCTCTCCACGCCACACCTGTCCGAGACCACATAGTCGCAGACATCCAGCTTCCGTATCTCGACATCGAAACCCGCCAGCCTGAGGTAGTTAACGATCTCCCGCCTGCCGGAGGCCTCGTTACTGTCGATGCAGATGCTGAGGGGTTCAGCCATCTCTCTTCGCCTCGAACTTTATCTCGATCTTCCGGGGATCCCTCACGCCCTTGTAGGACTTGACCAGCCCCAGGAGGACGTTCCGGGTGACATCCTGGACGAATGGGCCGAGGGGGATGTCCTCGTCGTTCACCTTGAGGACGAAGTCGGAAGTGTACGCGACGCATCTCTCCGCGTCTGCCTCTCCCCTGAGTATCGCCCTTCCCAGCTCGTGGCAGTCCTCGTAACCGCAGCCGTGGCAGTTCAGACCCGCGAGGATGGGGAACGCGCTCTTCTCGACCGCGTCAGCCAGTTCGTCCATACGGTCGAGGGGGATTATCGGGGCGCTGGCCTCGGGTAGCCCTCCCCCGAGGAGGTCGGCGACGGCTATCTCCAGCCCGTTTGAGAGCTCCTCGACGTGTCCTGCTTCCTTTGGGACGATTACCCGGGCCACGCTTGTGAGGGTCTTGAAGCCCTCGATGACGACATAGTCCAGGGCTCCCAGCTTCGCGATGGCCTCGTTGACCGTCATGTACCCGTCGATGAACAGGGCTGCCCCGCTATTGTGGATGATGGCTGAGGCCTTTGAGCCGGCCTCCCTGTGGCGGTGGGTGTCCTTCCCGGGGGTGTCGAGGGGCGTGTCCTCGGCGGTGTGCTTTAGGGTTCCCACCTGATGGCCTCGTGAGGTGAGCTCCCTGACTAGTGCCTCGACGACCTGGGTCTTACCTGAGTCCTTGTAGCCTACGACAGCTACTGCCTTTGCGGGTGTCATCGCTGGCTTATATCGGGGGGATGGACAGTTATATTCTTCACCTTGCCCCGCGAATGCTCAAATAGGGTGTGCGCCGTGTATTGGTGATGGTCTCCCTGCGTTTCTATGGCGGAGTCGGTGAGATAGGCGGGAACAAGTTTCTCGTCGAGGACGGGGACGTGAGGTTCTGGCTTGATTTCGGCCGGTCCTTCAGCATTAGGAGTGATTACTATACTGGTTGGCTTCAGCCTCGGTCTCAGAATCCGTTGGGGGATCTCTTCGAGTTCGGCCTCGTCCCCAGGATCGAGGGACTGTATGCGCCTGAGCCTCTTGATGGCACCGTGGCACGTGGAGCCGGGGTTCGACGGTGTGTTCGTGAGCCACGCCCACTCGGATCACGTGAACCACATAGGGCTGCTGGATCCCGGGATCCCAATCTTCCTGGGCTCCGGCACGAAGCTCTTCATGGAGGCGTTTGAGAAGACTGGGAGCACGAAGTACGGTGAGCGGGATTATCGATGTTTCCGTACTGGGGATCGGATCTCCCTCGGCGATGTGGTTGTCGAGCCCATCCACGTTGACCACTCGATTCCGGGGGCGTACGGCTACATCATCCACACGTCGGAGGGCCCCCTGGTCTACACGGGGGATCTCAGGGCCCATGGGACCCGGGCGGAGATGACTGAGGAGTTCCTGGGGAGGGCTGGTGAGCTGGATGGGGTGACGCTGATCTCCGAGGGCACGCGGATGTCCCGCGTGGAGAAGAGGGTTCATCTGTCCGAGGCTCAGGTGCTGGAGGGGGTCAGCGAGGTCTGCGGCGGGGCTGGTGGGAGGATTGTGTTCTACTGCCATGGGCCCCGGGATATGGACAGGCTGAGGACTTTCTATACTGCTGCGGTGGAGTGCGGGCGGAGGCTGGTGGTGGATCCGAGGGCCGCTTA
>JAUWDP010000191.1 GCA_030608725.1 Candidatus Bathyarchaeota archaeon | reverse complement strand
CCTCCTGCGGCGTGACGAGAGAAGGCTACTGGTGGTGTATTCGTCCTCGACGAGGATGCTCACCCCCTCGTCATCCTCTCTGCTCGGGGAGCCGCTGCTCGCCCTCCAGAAGAGGTAAACTGCGAACCCTGCGACCGCTATAGCTGCAAGGCCGACGAAAATATCTAGGGAGGAGAAAGGAGGCATTTCCCGTTCACTTCTCTTTAAATAGCCAAGGATATATAAGCTCTAGCCCCCGCCGACTGTTTCTGAGGGCTAAATCACGCCATAATCAGCTTAAAAAGACGTACGAAGGGGGAGGCAGGTCAGGAGTAAAGCTCTTTATCGTCTAAACATGAGAACTAGGCTTGAGGCGGTCAAGGTGAGTGCTAACGAGTATGACGACGTCCTCGGTCTTGGCAAGGTGAGCCCCGAGGTCCTTGAAAGGTCCGTCTTCTCCCTTCTCCCCATGGCGGCCGAACCCACCCTCGACGGAGGCACCATCTCCATCGACGGGAAGGCCGTCATCGCCCACAGCCCCTCTATAGGTGTCCCCCTCGATGCACTTGGCTTCTTCGCATTCCACTACGCCGCGTCAAACGTCGCAGCGAGGTTCGGTAGGCCCCGCCACCTCGTGACAGGTATCTACCTCCCACTGGAGACGAGGGAGAGGGACCTCAGGACCATCTCCCGTAATCTAGGCGAAGAGGCCAAGAGGTACGGGGTCACGGTGGTCGCCGGGCAGACCGCCACGTACCACGGCCTGGAGATCCCCCTCATCACGACGACGTGCCTGGGTGAGCCCGTGGGGAGAACGGTGAGGCCCGTTCCGGGAGACAGGGTCTTCATCCTGGGATCCGTGGGGGGAGAGGCCGTCTGGCTGGATAGACTCTCATCAGGAGGAGGTGACGACGATTTCAGGTCGTTCACGCCCCTCCCATACGCCCTGAGGTTGCACTATATCCCCGGAGTGAGGTTGATGCACGACGTATCAGAGGGAGGGGTGAAGAGAGCCCTCCTGGAGGTCTCGTCAGCCCACAATATGAAGGTCGACGTCGACTCGGACCTCATAAATTACGTAGAGGGGGCTGACACTCTCGATCAGGACATACTTAAGGCCCCCTCCTATGGCGCCCTCATCGTGATAGCGGACGGGGACTCAAAGGTTGATATCCTCGATATCTGCAGTGAACTCTACGTTCCCGTTGCAGATGCGGGTATTATGGGCAGGGGGGAGGGCCTGCATATCGATGGAGAAAGGGTCGAGCAAGGGGACAGGATAGCCATAGATGAAGTCTATGGGTCATTCAAGAGAGAGTGATTGCAGACCATTATGGGTGATCCGGTGGAAGTGCCTTTCTAGCTCATAGTGGAGTATAACTCTACATTCATGACCAAGTTTCACGTTTTACTCTTCCTCAAGGTTAAACCTTATATCTGGGTCAAGAGATTCCTCAGGGGAGGGGGAGCTGGGTGACAGCCTGGCTGAGAGGACGCGCTGCGTCGACCCCTTGAACCTGATCCGGGTAATGCCGGCGGAGGGACAAGACAGATGGGTATAAAAATAAGTGAATCGGTGTTCTCAGGAAAGTATCCTGACCTAGTGTCCAGAATGAACGATGGTGCGTCGGCCTCTGTTAGCAGAGTGTCCAGTGGGGGAATCTCCACTAAGAAGATAGCATTGGTGGCTGTGCTTGTTGCGGTCACCGTTGTGCTAAGCCCCCTAAATTTCCCCGTTGGATCTTCGAAGTGCTACCCCGCGCAGCACATGATAAACGGTATAGCCGGAGTGCTCCTGGGGCCTTGGTATGCTGCAGTCATGGCCCTATTTACAGGAGTAATCCGCAACATGTTGGGCATGGGGACCCTCCACGCGTTCCCAGGGGGAATCCCGGGAGCCTTAGTTGTTGGTCTATTCTACAGATATGTCAAGACCGACCTCGCCGCTCTCGTGGAGCCCCTAGGGACAGTGGTCATAGGGGCAACCATTAGCGCCCTTGTTGTGGCACCACATCTAGGGAAGTCATTTACTGTCGCCTTCTGGTGGATTGCCTTCGCGGCGAGCAGCATCCCTGGAAGCATCATTGGCTTCATCGTCCTGACGGCAATCAGGAGGTTGGGCTTTGCCAGATACTTCGATGAGTGACCTCGTAGGCAGGAGAACCCTCATTGCGGGAGACGTGGGAGCCGGTAAGACCCGTCTCACCAGGCGTCTCCTAGAGGAGGCTTTAGAGATGGGCCTAGAGGGCGTGACCGTCGTAGACATGGCTCCGAGGGCTGTGGACATCGACGGCGTGCCCGTGGGAGGCGTCCTGGTCAACGCCGATGCAAGTGGAATCCGATACCTACAGACAGGGGACATCAAGACGCCGAGGCTTTCAGCGAGGACACCCGAGGAGCTACTACAACTAGCTGACCTCAACAGGGACAAGGTTGAGAGGTTGCTTGAAGCCTTCGACACCGAGCCAAGCAGCGCCCTGTTCATCAACGACGTATCCATCTACCTGCAGCGAGGAAGCCTCGACAGGCTCTGGGAGACCCTGTTGAAGGCTGATACCGTCGTCGCGAACGGATACGTCGGCGAGAGGCTGAAGGATGACCTAGGCACGGGGCTGTCGAGGGATGAGAGGCGGCAGATGGACGAGTTGGCCTCAAGGGTGGACGAGGTGATCAGGATTTGAGGATGTCGACCAGTTGTCTTACCCCTTTTTTCGTATACAAGTTTTGGAGTTGAGATGAGCGTGAAGATACCTAGAGCATTGACGATAGCGGGATCAGACTCCGGCGGAGGAGCCGGCATCCAGGCGGACCTGAAGACCTTCGCCGCGCTGGGAGTGCACGGTATGACGGC
Organism: Candidatus Bathyarchaeota archaeon; assembly: GCA_030608725.1. Next base: position 768 of record JAUWDP010000191.1, on the reverse strand, counting down.
GCTGACTGCAATCACCGCCCAGAACACGGTGGACGTCACGGCGATCCAGGACGTCGACGTGGACATTATCCGGGCTCAGATCAAGGCGGTGGCCGAAGATATCGGCGTCGACGCCGCCAAGACTGGGATGCTCCACACCTCGGAGATAATCGAGGCGGTCGCCGAGGAGGTTGAACGTTATGGCTTCCCCGTCGTCGTGGACCCCGTCATGATCGCTAAGAGCGGAGCCGCCCTGCTCAAGCTGGAGGCGAAGGACATCCTCGTAAAGAGCCTGCTACCTCTGGCGACGGTGGTCACCCCCAACGCGATGGAGGCGGAGGCCATCTCAGGCGTCAAGATCGAGACCCTTGAGGACGGGAGGAACGCCGCCGTCAAGATCGCGGCCCTCTCTGGTGGAGCCGTCGTCGTCAAGGGGGGGCACATCCTCCAGAGGGAGGGGAAGGCCATCGATATCCTGTTCGATGAGTGCGAATTCACTCTTCTCGAGGCTGAGCGCTTCGAGACCAAGGACACCCACGGTACGGGCTGCAGCTTCGCCTCGGCCATTGCGGCGGAGCTTGCGAAGGGCAACAGCATCCCTGAGGCTGTGGCGGTTGCTAAGGAGTTCGTGAACAACGCCATTCGTTATGGCCTACGCCTCGGGGCGGGCTCGGGGCCCCTTAACCCCATGGCGAATCTCTGGAACGACGCCGAGAGGTTCAGGATGCTATCCAACGTGGGCGAGGCCATCAGGCTGCTGGAGTCCTGCCCGGAGATGGCCCCTCTAGT
>JAUWDP010000060.1 GCA_030608725.1 Candidatus Bathyarchaeota archaeon | reverse complement strand
GATCGAGGAGACCACACCGGTCCCCCACGACGGGACACGGAAGCCCGGCGGGAGAAGGGGCCGCAGGCCTTAGAACCTTGTAGGGATGACATTGAAGGTAGAGATTCTCAGCCTCACGGAGGACACAGTCAGATTCGTCCTTGAGGACGTCGACGTCGCCTTCGCGAACGCCTTCAGACGCACGATGATCGCCGACGTCCCGTGCTTCACAATAGACGACCTCTTCGTCTTCGACAACTCCTCTGTAGTCGCTGATGAGGTCATGGCCCACAGGATAGGGCTCATCCCCCTCAAGACCGACCTAGACAGCTACGTCCTCCCCGAGAACTGCGAGTGCGAAAGCGAACTCGGCTGCGGCCTCTGCAGAGTCGTACTTACATTGGACGTAGAGACTGAAGACGAGATCAGGACGGTCACCTCAGGGGATCTCGTATCCGAGGACCCGGGGGTCATCCCCGTGAGCCCCAATATACCGATAACCAAGCTGGCCCCGGGACAAGCCGTCAGGCTCGAGGCCTACGCCCGCCTTGGGACAGGCAAGACCCACGCGAAGTGGCAGCCGGTCTCAGAAGCCGTATACCAGCATATAGGCGTTATAGAGATCGACGGGAAGACCTGCACGGCCTGCGCGAAATGCATGGAGGCTTGCCCGACGAACGTCTTCGAGATAGAGGGAGGGAAGCTTCGCGTGGCAGACATATACGCGTGCATCCTCTGCGGGGACTGCGTCAACGCGTGCCCGGTGGACCCCGCCGCCCTGACCCAGGGCATGAAGGACAAGACGTTCCTGTTCACCGTGGAGTCGACGGGAGGCCTGCCCCCCGAGAGGATAGTCACCGAGGCCGGGAAAATCCTCACCGAGAAGCTCACCGAGCTGGCGGGGAAGATCGAGAGGGGCGAGACCTCCGAGGACATAGTCGAGATGGACATGGGGATGCAGAAGGCGCGAGGGCTCTACAGCGTACGCTCAGCGGATACCGACGAGGAAAAGGAGGAACCAGAGGAATGATGAACCCACAGCTCAAGGAGACGATAAAGACACTCAAGACCGCGTCGAGGAAAACAGGTCAGAACATCTGGGCCGCCCTGGCGGAGGGGCTGGACAAGCCCAAGAGGCGGAGGGCCTCCGTGAACCTCAGCAGGATCAACAGGCACACCCAGCCGGGTGACGTCGTCGCCGTCCCGGGGAAGGTCCTCGCATCGGGCGCACTCGACCACCCGGTCACAGTCGCCGCACACTCCTTCTCAGACGGCGCCAGGAAGAAGATAGCCCTGATCGAGGGACGTGCCGTCTCGCTGATCGGCCTCCTTGAGGAGCAGGTCGAGCCCTCGAAGATAAAGATCCTGAAATAAACCCGAAACTCATAACTTATTCTTTTCAATAGTCTGCCACATCAGTCTAATTCTTGCGCGTGCAGTGAAAGGCGGTTCTATACACATATCCTGAGGAGGATCGTCATCTCCATTCATCCAAGTCTCGGGCGTAATAGGTCTGAACCACCCGAGGACGAGGCCGAATGAGCGTGGCCATCAGCACCCCCATGACGAACCCCCCGACATGGGCCCAGAAAGCAACCCCGGTATCCCACGGCGAGAGAGCCATCATGAACTGATAGATGAACCAGACACCAATCATCGTATACGCCCGGACATTGATGACCCGCACGAAGAAACCCAGACCGACTAGGGTCCTGATCCTACGCTTGGGGTAGAAGACGAAATATGCGCCCAGGACCCCCGCGATGGCCCCCGAGGCCCCTACAGCGGGTTGAGCAGAATCCATCGCTGTGAGGAGCCAGACAGATGAGGCCGTGATCCCGCAGACGACGTAGAACCCAAAGTACGAGAGGCGCCCCAGGAACATGGAGTTGCTCCGACACGCGATGTGGTCCTCAATGTTGTCCCCGAAGATCCAGAGGAAAAGCATGTTCCCAAGAAGGTGGGACCAGCCCCCGTGCAGGAATATGTTGGTGATGAAAGTGTGGAGACCCCTCCCCCCTAGAACCCTCGCGGGTATGATGCCGTACTGGAGAAGCGTGTAAATGAAGAAAGACTCCCCAGACGAGGACTGCCAGAGGAAGATAGCGATGCACGAGGCGATTAAGGCCCACGTGACTATCGGCCTCAGCCTGGTCGGATTCTCGTCGCCCAATGGAAGCATGTCACCATTTACTCTCATTTGGTGTGAGATTAAGCTTGTTAGGCAGCTTGGAAAATGGGGTGACGTTCTACAACAAACGGGGATTAATATGAACCGGAGCGGTGATTTCTACTATCCGCGGTCTTTACGCGCGCACGCCTGACTTTCTCGTGCGGATCTCATATCTACACAGAATCGGCCTAAGTTATGGGTTAAAAGGAAAACTATATGAATATCTAGCTGAACTTCAGCAGATAATTGAGAGGATAAAAAAATGAAGAGCATACTCGAAGACATTAGAGTTCTTGACATGACCCACGTCTGGTTCGGCCCTTGGTCCACGATGATGCTGGCGGAGCTGGGCGCGGAGGTCATCAAGGTGGAGCCCCCGTGGGGCGGACTGGGCAGGATCCCGCAGCAGGGCACCCTCTACGGAGGCGCAAGCGCGACATTTCACCACCTCAACCTCAACAAGAAGGCTATCGCCATCGACCTGAAGAACCCCGAGGGGCTCAAGATCTTCAAGGAGCTTGTGAAGAAGGCCGACGTCGTGGTCCAGAACTTCGCTCCTGGCGCAATGGAGCGGATGGGCCTAGGCTACGACGTGCTGAAGGAGCTCAACCCCAAGATTATATACGCGGCCCTCTCGGGCTTCGGCCAGACGGGCCCCTACTCATCCTGGGCCTCATATGCGGTCATCGCTGAGGCCATGGCTGGGTTCACGAGGAACCAGGGAATGAACGTGGACCCCGAAGGTCCGCCCAAGAGTATGACCGGGGCCTTCGGCGACCTCGCCCCCGGGACCATGGCAGCCATGTGCATCATAGGAGCCATCAGGTACCGTGACAAGACCGGCAAAGGACAGATGATCGACGTAGCTCAGACGGACTGCATGGTCGCCTACCAGACAGGAGTGACGAACTACCTCGTGACAGGTAAAGACGAGATCACCAGGAGGAAGGAGATGGATGAGAGGCGCAAGCAGCAGCAGGGCAGGGGCGGAATGATGAGGATCAGCGGCGTACTCGAGGTAAATGACGGCTACATCCACCTCGCGGGCTGGAGGCCCAAGGGCATGGAAAAGCTCAAGGAGGTCATGGGCGTCGAAGAGCTCGAGCAGGAGGCCGTCAAGGAGCACGTCAAGGCCATGAGCCGCGACGAGGCGGTCAAGTTCTTCTCAGACGTCGGGCTACCCGTGGCCCCTGTCTACTGGGCAAGCGAGGCCACCAAGGACCCCCACGTGCTGGCCAGGGACATGTTCGTCGAGATCGAGCACCCCAAGATGGGCAAGTACGAGGCCATCAACTTCCCCGTGAAGATGTCTGAGTCACCCGGCAAGGTGACGTCATCCGCTCCTCTACTCGGAGAGCACAACAAGCAGGTCGTGATGGACTACCTCGGCTACACCGAAGAGCAGTACGACGAACTCAAGAAGAACGGCATAATGGCAGAGGGAGTCTAACCTCCCAACAGCAATTTATTCACATTCCTTTTTTCCGAACAGACCTTCAGATACCTGATTAACATTTTATATTCTCTAGGACTACCTAGGTCGAGAATCATATGACGAAATTACTGTTCGACGGAGAGAAAGCGTTCAAATACATCGAGAAGCTCGCAGTCGAAATCGGCACCAGACCCAGCGGGAGCGAGGCCGAGAAGAAGGCCGCCGACTGGATCGCCTCCGAGTTCAAAGCGCTCGGGCTCAAGACATCGATCGAGGAGTTCGAGGTCACCACGGGGAGAGTAGTCTCCCAGAAGCTCGAAGTCCTGGAGCCGAAGATGGGCGAGATCCCCTGCGAGGTGATGCCCCTCTACGGCAGCACCGGTCCAGAAGGGGTGACTGGAGACCTCGTCTACCTCGAGACGTACGACGAGGAGTACCTCACACCGGATATCGAGGGCAAGATCATCATGACCTCCGGACGCCCCAAGGACAGGAAGAAATCGTACCGTCTGCTATCCAAGTACAAGCCCCTAGCCATGATCTTCATCGAGAGCTCTCCCAGGGTCCTCGCGAAGAACCTCTGGGGAAGCCACCTCGTCAAGGAGAAGTATGGAGAACTGCCAGCCCTCAGGATCGCGTTCATGGACGGCCGCAAGCTGGTCCAGTCAGGGGCCAACAGGGTCCACGTCGTCGCTGAGACCGAGTCGAAGGCAGTCAAATCCCAGAACGTGATAGCCGAGATAGAGGGCTATGAGAGACCTGAAGAGATTATCGTGGTCGGGGGCCACTATGACACCGTCCTCGAGGTCTCAGGGGCAGGCGACAACGCTGGTGGCACGGCCATAGCCATGGAGCTCGCTAGGGTATTCAAAGAGAAGGGCACGAAGAGGACCATGAAGTTCGCTGCCTGGGGCTGCGAGGAGGTCGGCCTCCTTGGGAGCAGGGACTACGCCACCAAGCTGAGGAAGGCCTCCGAGGAGGCGAAGAAGGAGAACGAGGACGAGGACCAGACGGAGCTCGACAGGACAGTGCTCTGCGTGAACCTTGACGTGCACGGAGGCTTCCTAGGCACCAACTCATCCAGAACCCTTGGCCCGCCCGAGCTAAAGGCCTCGATTATGCTGCTATCCAAGGAGACGGGGACGGTGTTCACCGTGAACGAGGGGGTCTATTCCTCCGACGGGACCTCCCTGTCTGCGGTCGGCATCCCGAGCGTCTCATTCTCCAGGGGCACCCCCAGCAACACATTCATGCATAGCATCGAGGACGACATCAGCTGGCTCAACCCGAGGGCGCTTCACAACCAAGGGAGGTTCATCGAGGAGTACCTGACGAGGTACGTTGCCGAGGCCGCGGCCTTCCCCTTCGAGAGGAAGATTCCTGACAAGCAGAAGAAGGAGATCGAGGACTACTTCAAGCGCAGCATGAGAGGTATGCCCTGACCCCGGTGGGACGGGGCTATATCTACTAATATTTTTGTAGCAACCTTGATATGGGTAGGCCTCGGAGTAGACCAGAAGACCATGAGCGATCTGTTCAGCTCAAAGAGGTTGACCTTCATTGCGATGATGGCCGCCCTCGGAAACGTCCTGTCCTTCATCTCGATAAAGTTGGCACCCCTGGTGCCCGCCATCCCCCTCGGGCCGACGAGCTTCTCCCTGGCCCTCGACCTATCACACCTCTCAACCTTCATAGCAGCCTTCTTCGGGGGACCGGTGGTGGGGGGACTCACGGCACTGATCGGGAGCTTGGTGGCAGCGTTTGAGTTCGGGTTCTCACAGGGGAACTTCATCACGGGATTCGGGCTGCCAGTGGGTAAGGCCCTGACGGGCATCACGGCGGGTCTCCTGATGAGGAGGCTTGGGGTCGACGGTAAACGGGTCATGATGGTGGTCTCGACAGTCGTCTCCTACATCCCGGAGGGGATAGTGACCTACCTCATCTTCATGTACCTCTTCCCGTTGTTCATCCCGAACTCGATCTTCTGGGTGGCCGCGCTCACCGTGCAGGTCCTCGTGAAGGCCGTCATCGAGATGGTCGTGATGGGTATCCTGCTGGCGGCGATGCTCGGCAACCAAGGGTTCACGCAGTATGTCAGGGGCTCATTTAGCTAAAAACAACCTATTCTACATCTCGAAAAACATCGCAGCGAAATCATAGTTACCCGTACACCACTTTCCTTAAAAGTGAAGGTTCACAACAGACTTAGATATGAGTTGATTGGGCGGAGGAGGCTGAACTCAAGGGACGTGCGGGAGCTCGTCTTCGAGTCCATCGGGCTGATAGACGACGCCCAGATGAAGCTTCAACTGCCCATCTGCCTCAACCTTGCAGCCACAAGAAACATTCTCAATCGAGGGACATTCCAAACGGCTCCATTGCGCAAGGAGAGGGAGGGCAAGTACCACACCCTCTACGGCGACTTCACCCCTCCAGCGACAATCACCCTCGACGATGAACTGCCCTTCTGCGACAGCCCCCTCGACATACCCGAGGTCCCACACACCATGACCTACTACACCTCAGTGCACGAGGTAATCCACGCCGACGACTACGCGGGGGGCGACCACATCATCAAAGCCACCAGGAAGCACATACTTGACGACCACAAGGACAAGCTAGAAGTGAGCATGGAGATCATCAGGGAGCGATCCGACGACGACTGTATCAGGACCGACGAGGAGCTTGCAGGCCTGTGGGCGATCCAGTACGCGGATATACTCACCCACTACAGGTCCTACGTCGTCCTGAGGCACCACGGGTTCCCGAGGCTCGACTTCATTTGGAACTTCATGCAGAGCGACATCTTCCCCCCCAGCCTGCTCACCAAGATCGAGCGGGAGAAAGGCACTCGATACATATTCGAGACGATAATCGACAGAGTCGGGGAGTACTGCCTAATAGACGCTCTCAAGGAGACCATCAACATCGGGGAGAAATCCGCCGACATCTACACAGTCTAGCCTCGGAAAATAATTATATCCACGACCCCTTCTGGTTCT
>JAUWDP010000096.1 GCA_030608725.1 Candidatus Bathyarchaeota archaeon | reverse complement strand
CTCACCCGGCGTGAAAGGCCTGCCATCGTACTTCAGGAGGATATCCTCGAAGGCTATGCCCGTGTTGAGCTTGATGATCTGTCCCAGCTGAGCCGTCCTGTTGCCCTCGATAAGCAGGCGCCTGCCTCCGCTGCCCAGTGCAGCTTTGAACGCCTCCGCGGGGAACGGCTCGATGTAGACCACCTGTACGAATCGTGCCTTCACTCCGTCCCCCTCAAGCGTCTTGATGGCCTCCAGGGCGGCCCCCTTCGTGGAGCCCCACCCGACGAGGGTCACGTCCGCGTCCTCGGGGCCGTAGATCTTCACGGGGCTCAAGCCTGCGATCTCGGCTCTCAGGGAAGAGCCCTTCCTCATCCTCTTGTCGACCATCACCCTGGTCTCCAGGGCGTCGCTGGTGGTGTACCCGTACTCGGTGTGCTCATTGGAGTTGGCGAAGACGGTGGCCCCCCTGGTCCCGGGCAGTATCCGGGGTGAGACCCCGGACTCGGTGATCCTGTATCGTTTATACTCCTCTTCTCCTCTCCACTCGTCCACGATCTCCAGTTCCCCCCTGTCGATGCCAGCTTTGGCCTCGAAGGCGGGCGTTGACTTGTGGCTCTCTATGACCTGCTTGTCTGTGACTATGATGGACTGGATCTGATACCTCTCCGCGAGGTTGAAGGCCTCCACGGTGAGGTGGAAGCACTCCTCCGCGTCCCCCGGCGCCACGACCACCCGGGGGAACTCGCCGTGGGCGGCGTGGACCGCGAAGAGGAGGTCCCCCTGGGCGGTGTAGGTGGCGAGCCCGGTGCTTGGACCGGGGCGTTGCCCCAGCATCAGGACGAGGGGGCTCTCATTCATGGCTGCGAGGCTGAGGGCCTCGGTCATGAGGCAGAAGCCTCCCCCCGAGGTCGCCGTCATCGCCCTGACTCCCGCGTAGGAGGCCCCGACCACCATGTTGAGGGCGGAGATCTCGCTCTCCGTCTGCACCACCGTCATCCCCGTCTCCTCCTCAGTGGAGATGAGGTAGTGGAGAACGGCGCTTGCCGGCGTCATCGGGTACGCCGCGTAGAACCTGCATCCGGCAGCTATCGCCCCGAGGGCGACTGCCTCGTTCCCCGTGACGATGATCCTGTCGGGGCTCTCCCCAGAGGACTTGAGCTCAATGGACAGGGCGTCGGCATAATATTCCCGAGCGTACCCGTATCCCCTATCGATGGCAGTGCGGTTCATCTCGATGATCGCGTCTCGACCCGCGAATGCGTCGGAGATCACCGACTTCATGATCTCCACGTCGTAGCCCACCAGTCCCAGGCCCGCCCCCAGGGCCACCGTGTTCCTGATCACCTCTGGGCCCCCTATCTCTTTGACGATGCCAGTGAGGGGGAAGGGGAGAAGCCTGACATCATCGCGCCCAAGCTCCTCGGACGAGGTCTCTACGCCCTCATCGTACACGATCCCCCCGCCCGGCGAGAGCTCGCTCACGTGGAGGAGCACCGTCTCCTTGTTCAGCGCGAGGATGAGGTCCACGGAGTCCCCGTTGGAGTGGACCTCCTCGTCTGAGACGGTCAGGGTGTAAAAGTTGTGGCTGCCCCTGATGACGGAGGGGTAGTCTATGGACCCGAAGACGTGGAGGCCCCCCCTCATGAGGGCCTTCCCCAGGAGGGAGCCGCTACGCGAGAGCCCCTGCCCCGCCTCCCCCCCTATTAGGATGGAGACCGAGCTGCCGGATAATCCCTTAGCTGTCAACAATCAGTCCCCTCTGCTCGGTTATCGAACTGACTGGCTTCCTGAATCATTCGAGAAGCAATGTTAGCCCTGAACATATTGATTGAGGTTAACTTGGAGCTGCGCATAAAACCACTAACTGAAACTCCCTAAGGGGAGCTATTAAACATGAGGGACGGCGGAAAGGGGTATCACTGAGTTAGGAGATATTAAGGTCATAGGTGTGTATTCAGTAACGAATCTAGGAGACGATGAAAGTGACGAAGGAAGTCATAACGCTCCCCGGCACACGTTCCCGTCCCTTCTCGTCGGCCGTCCGGGCCGGTGACCTGATCTTCACTTCGGGGCACGCGGGTATGCGGGACAGCGAGGGGAAGGCGCTCAAGACCATCGAGGAGCAGGCCAGGCAGACCCTTGAGAGCCTCAAGGCGACCCTGGAGGCATCCGGCGCCACGTTGGACGACGTGGTGAAGGTGACCTGCTTCCTCGGGGCGCAGGAGCACTTCAGGAAGATGAACGAGGTCTACCTAAGCTACTTCACGGGGGAGCTACCGGCCCGGTCGACGTGCATAACAGGCCTCGCCGTCCCCGGGATGCTGCTGGAGATGGAGTGCGTCGTCTACAAACCAGTGAAGAGATGACCGCACCTCAGGGAGTTCTCTCCTACTCCTTTTTCTGCCTCTCCCCGTCGACCCATGAGATCTTGCCCTTGAAGTCCATGAACTCCGCCACGGAGACAGCGCCCTCGTAGATGAAGGTGTGGTCCTCCTCGACGCCGATTGGGAGCCCCCACCTGAGAAGACTGATCCCGTACCTCTCGCAGACTGCGTCGTGGCGTGGGAGCCAGGTCTCACCGAAGTAGGTCCTTCCCTTCTCCTTGGCCTCGTCGCACCACTTAACGGAGCATATGAAGACTGCTACTCATCCTACTTCACGCACGGAATTCTTGGCGGTCTTATTGAGGTTAATTCATTGATTGGCACCCATGTTCGCACACGGGCTTCCTTCACCTTCCTCTCATTAGAAACTGTAGGAGAGTGACCCTTTTGTCGACCTCTCTTGTTTTCATGACCGGGCGTGTCTTGGTGACGTTTCGATACATCGTCTCCTCCGTGAAAACGATCTCGGTCACCGGCTTCTCGAACTCGTATGAAAGTGTGGCGTTGAGGGTGCCCGCTTCCCCGAAGCTCATGACTATCAGGCTGTAGTCAGCGTCCATGAGATCCATGCTCGATATCTCGCCGCTTGAGGATACCGCGTAGTAGTCTACCATGGGCAGGATGGAAAGGGTTTCATTCATTATTGATTCGATGGAGTCGACGGTCTCCTGGGGCAGGTCTGTCCCATTCAACATGGCCGTTATAGTCGGCGTGCCGAGCTTCAGGGAGAGGTAGTAGTACAGGTAATCCCAACGTTCCTCTAGCATCGCCGCGAAGAAGGTGATCTCCTTCGAGCTGTTCCATGAGACGGTCACAGTCTGGTTCGCAACATAGAAGAATGGTTCAAAGGCGAATGTTACGGGGCCCAAGGCGAACGTGTGATCTTTTACCATCTCTATTACCGTCGTGTTCGATTCAACGCTGTGGGGGACCTGAGCCGTGTACTCCTCTAGCTCGGTGTAGGTCTCGAGGTCTTCGTAGGTCTCCTGGACCGTAAGGGGGATGACGGGTGCGAAGAGGGCTAGCGCCACAATTATCAGTGAGGCTATCCCCGCCAGGGTCCTGGGTTGAATCCGTGAATCCATTTGCTATACCCCATAAACACGGCATAACATACTTTAACGTTTCATCCCGTCGTGGGCATCGCGGTTAGGGTTTTCCTAGTACTAAAAAGGACTTGAAGGTTCTCGAGGTCTCATGTGGGATGTGAAGTACATAGGTTCTACGACCCTGGCGAGGGCAAGGAGCTCAGTCGATTGCGCGGAGGGCTGCTTCAATGTCGACCCTAACCTCCTCGACTGAGGCGCAGCCCACCATGCATCCCTCTACGTCGAACTTGAAGACGTACCTGAATGCCTCATCTGGGCTTATCCTGCCTCCAGCCAGGGGTTTGATGGCGTAGACGGTTCTCCGTGTAGCCCTTATGGCCTCCTCTGCGGAGCTCTTCGAGGGGAGCATCATAATCCCCATGGAGTTCAGAGGGGTCACGTAGCCCTCGAAGCCCGGGAGCCCCTCCTCGAGGATAGGTATTGTCGTCCCCGCGTGGTGGACCCCGAACAGCACACCCTGGAAGCCCCTTCCCTTTATCCGGTCCACCAACTCGCCCAGGAGGTCCATCCGCCCCGTCATCGCGAGGAAGTCCGTCTCCGACCCGGGCTCCACGTACCTGACGTCAAGCTCCGTGAAATCATCCAGGCCCCCCTCCACCCTGCCCCAGTCTATCTTCAGCTCCTCGAAGTCCCTCTCGACGTACGGCCTGCTTGTCGGCAGCCTCTGCCTCCAGCCCTCCCTGAAGTTCAGTATGGGGTCCACGAGGACAAGCCCTCTCACGTCAGGGTGCTCTCTCTCCTCGAAGGAGAGGTACGTGGCCCAGCGCCTGAAGGCGTCCACCATTCCCCCTCGCAGGCGCAGGGGGACCATGATGCAGGGGAGCACCTCGACGTCGTGTCCTGCTTCAGTCATCTCCTTCAGGGTTGAGATGTGGGAGGCAGCCAGGGGCGATGAGTCGGAGGCCGCCGCTGCGAACCTGTGGACCCCCATCTCCAAGGCGGCCTCCATGACCTCCCTCATGGCCGCTGGGTCACTGAACCTCTCGCCGTACTCCCTGTCCTTCTCCCTGCTCTGGTAGGAGACGCCGACCAAGGGCATGTGGCCCAGGATCATCCGCTCTGAGGCTTTCACGGTTAACGTCATGTAATCCGTAGGTTTTGAGGCTTTCCCGGAGGAGATGGTTAATAAGCGGTGACCGGGAGGATCGAGGTGATATCGACATGAAGTTCTTCCTTTCTGGTCTGGGTAACATGTACGCTAACTTGGACCACATCAAGAAGGCCGTAATCGAGGCTGATGGCCTCGGCTTCGACGGCGCCCTCATGCCCGACCACTACATGTGGGGCACGATGGGAGGAGGGCATATGTTCCCGGATCCCTACTCGACCCTGGAGACGTGGGTGACCCTCACATACCTCGCAGGAAAGACCGAGCGGATCGGCCTGGGGACGCTCGTGACCCCGGTTCCCTTCAGGCCGCCTGCTCAGCTGGCGAAGATGCTTTCCACCCTTGACGTCCTCTCCGGTGGGAGGGTCATCTTCGGCGTCGGGGCTGGGTGGTCCCAGGTCGAGTTCGACGGGTACAGCGAGTGGGGGGGCTCCAAGACCCGGGTGGATAAGACCGAGGAGGGGGTCCAGCTGATCCTCAGGCTCTGGACAGAGGACGAGGTTGACCACGAGGGGAGGTACTACACGGCGAAGGGGGCGGTGCTGGATCCCAAGCCCGTCCAGAAACCCCATCCCCCCCTCCTGTTCGCAGGGCCCGGTAAGCGGATGCTCTCCATGGCGGGGAGGTACGGCGACCTCGTCTACATCCCCATGTGGACCCCGGGGAGCCCCGAGGAGGCCAAGGCGAGGGTGATGAGGGCGGCCGAGAAGGCAGGCCGAGCAGACAAGGTGTCCTTCATCGCGGGAGACATGGGGGGAAGGGGGCCCTACGACTCCGCGGAGCACCTGAAGAAGGTCGAAGCGGCCATGGAGTCAGGGGCGAAGGTCTACATGACCGGCTTCCCGAGGGACGGCTTCTTAGAGGCGATGCGAAAGT
>JAUWDP010000132.1 GCA_030608725.1 Candidatus Bathyarchaeota archaeon | reverse complement strand
GGTCAGATTCGACCGTCAACGCTCCCCCTCCTCGATGTTGACCGTTTTAACCCGATACGGTAAGCTCATGCGTGCTTTTCCTCCGGAATTATATGGGATCTTGAACCCCCATACCTCTATGTATTAGGGAAAGTAGTACCGGGTATTATGGTTTCAGCCTGTTTTGAGGCCCTAGAAGGGCCTGATTTGATGCGCGCATTAGGCGCGTATTATGGTCTCAGAGGTTGAGCTCCTTGAGGAAGGCATGGAACCCCCTCTTGCTTCGAATCACCTTCGACCTCAGGTAGTCGGGCTTCCACGTGGGGCCCCTCCCCTTAGAGGCGAGAAAAAAGCCAACCGTGTGAGGGTACTTCTTACTGATCTGCGTCTTCGACAACACGTCCTTGAGGCTCTCTTTCCTCCCGGACTGGGCGCTCCTCCCGCTCCTGTCGTTGTAGTCCACGCCGTACTTGTCGTACTTTCTGCCGGTGTTGCCATGGCTGGGGACGTAAATGACCCAGTCGATCTCCTTGAAATGGAACTTGAATGAGGGCATAACGGGTAACCTGAGAATACTCGGTGGTACGGATATATAGGGTTCTGGGAAAGAGAGGGAAAAATTAGATGAACAGTCTGCCCAGCTCGTCGCTTCTCAGCAGCTGCTCCCAGTTTGATGTGGCCCGCTCCTGGACCTCTGCGACCTCGACGTCCGTGACGTGCCTGAACCGTGCCTGGATGCGGATGTACTCTGAGACGGGCTTGAGTTCCCTAGGCTTGTAGCTGAGCTTGAACTTGTCGCCGTCGATGACCTCGTAGAGGGGCCAGACCCCCGACTGGACGCCGACCCTTGAGACCTCGATGGTCTTCTCGGGTGAGTACCTCCAGCCTACGGGGCAGGGGCTCTGGATGATTATCAGCCTGAAGCCCTCGATCTCCTTGGCGTAGCTGACCTTGGCGATGAGGTCCTCCGGGAAAGCGACGCTCGCAGTAGCCACGTAGGGGACATAATGGGCGGCGAAGATCAACGGGATGTTCTTCTTCGGCCTCGCCTTCCCCCTGCTCTTTGGCCCTATGGGGTTGGTGCTCGTCATGGCGTACTGTGGCGTCGAGCCGCTCCTCTGGTTGCCCGTGTTCATGTAAGCCTCGTTGTCCTTTGTGATGACCAATATGTCCTCGTTCCTCTCAGCGGCCGCCGAGAGCCCCCTGCAATCCGATGTCGTATGTGCCCCCGTCGCCGAAGAAGCCGACGGCTGTGACGTCTGATCGGTTGATGGCCTTGAGGCCTCTAGAGATCCCCGAGAGGTGTGCACCTCCGCCCTCGAAGACTCCCACCACCAGTGGGTTGTTGGTCATGGTGTCTGGGCAGCAGGGGATCATCAGCCTGATAACGTTGGGCCCTAGGGCCTTGAAGGCCAGTCTGGCGGCCAGCGCGGCCCCGCAGCCCTGGCATGCGCTCCCGGGTGTTAGGCCCCTTTCTTCGAGGGGTATCTGGGCTCTTGTCATTCTCTCGCTCATTTCTTCATCACCTCTAGACCCACTCCACGAGGCTCTCCACCGTGCCTCCTTGTGCGACTTTGAGGGCCTTCTCGCCGACGTTGTGGAGGTCTCCGATGCGCACCTCCTTCCCGCCGAGGCCGGCGTGGAATTGGAGGATGTCGGGTCTCTCCTCGACGTTGTAGAGGGTGCTCCTCAGCTTGTTGAAGACTGGGCCGCCCTTTCCTGGGCAGATGCTTCGGTCGACTACCGCGAAGGCGTCAACCTTCTCGGCCCATTCCTTGAAGTCTGTTTCTGGGAAGGGGATGAAACTCCTCAGCTTGATGAGCCCCACCTTCTTCCCCTCGCTGCGAAGCTTATCGATCGCAGATCTCGTGGAGCCGGCTATGGTGCCCATGGCGACGATGGCCGCCTCGGCGTCCTCCATCATGTAGGTCTCGATCATGCCGTTGCCGTACCTCCTGCCGAAGGTCTTCTCGAAGGAGTCCATGGTCTCCCGGAGCACCTGCTCCGAGCCCAGAATGGCCTCGTGGTGGGACTTCCAGGCGTTCTGGGGGTCTCCCCCTCCCATGGCGGCCATCAGTTCCCCCATGAACTTCCGGGCATCGAAGCCGTCCGGGAGGATGCTGGGATAGGGCTTGTTCGGGGGGAGCCATGCGTCCACCGTCTCCTGATCCGGGATCTCTACGGGCTCCGCCGTGTACGACAGGATGTAGCCGTCGTACCCGAAGGCTACGGGTATTCTCACCTTCATGTCCTCGGCGATCTTGTAGGCCATGAGGACGGTGTCCAGTATCTCCTGGGCGTGCTCCACGTACCAGTGGATCCAGCCCGTCCACTGCTGGGACATGAGGTCGCTGTGGTCGGGCATCATCCCCTTGTATCCCCTGTGGACCACCGCCATGACCACGGGGAGCCTCCAGGTGCCGGTCTCCTGCATAGGGTGGTGCATGTATAGGAGGCCCGGGCCTGCAGTGCAGGTGAAGGTCCTGGCTCCCACCCTTGAGGCGCCTTGGACGATGAGCTGTGCCGTGAGCTCCCCCTCGACGTTCACGAAGTCGAAGTCGAACTCGGCGTTCGCGTGCATCTCCGAGAGGTACTGGGTGATGGTCGTCTGTGGGGTGATGGGGTAAGCGCTTGCGACCTGGACCCTCGCCAGCTTAACTCCTGTGGCGCAAGCCTTGTTGCCCACCATAACGTCGGATGACATATCATTTTACGACTTGGGGTCTCCCATTTATATGTTGAGAGGGGGAGTCCCGGAGGGGCTGAACCTCGTTGTTCCCCCTTTATTCTAATAGAAGACTCGATTGAAGAGAAAAACTTCTCAAATGAAAACGCGAAGAGAGCGCTGAGGGCTACATTGAGGCGTTGAGCGAGAACCCTTGATGGTTGGCGTACATGCGGCGTATCTCTCTCGCCGCCTCCTTGATGTCCCGCGCCTCGACGGTGCAGGTTACCTTGGGCTTGTGCTTCACGTTCACGTTTGCTTGATATCTCAGTTCATTTCACCGACCTTTACTCGCTGGTATGCTCTGAAGGTTCCCCGATGTGGTATATAAGACCCTGAGGAACGGTCTTACGAAGCGCGCGCGCAGTATGGTGAGGGGGCTGGCGACCTTGAGGTGGGAAAGGTTATGGGTCCTCCGTTACCTACTGTCGATGTAGGTGTTCCCTTGAGCTCTGTGGTCTCTCTATTGAATTACTGTCAGGCTGTGCTCACTGTGGGGGAGGGCGGAGTTCTGGGCATCGTCACGAACTCCGATGTGGGCAAGATATTCCTCGGTAAAACGTGCGATGAATAAGTAGACCGATGAATGTCATTGAAACATGAGAATTTATGGATGTGCCCCTGTCCAAGAATACACGAGCTGGATTCTGAAGCCATCAGAGTTGCTGCACTCTCACAACCAGTGTCGATGCAACATGCGCGCGCGACGTGGCGGCCTCACTGACCGCTATGCTGACGTCAAGCCCCGTCTTGGCGGCTGCTTCGACCACGTTGGGGTCCACCGGTCGGAGCACAATGCTGCCTCCGGTACCTGGGGTGGCCTTGTAGTACCTCCCGTCACCTCCCTGGACTATGCCCAGCCTCTGGAGCTCAGCCTCAGGTAGCTCACGGGACCTGTAAGTACCTCCGGGGACCTGGAACTGACCAGGTTGGGCCTCTGTAACCCCCTCCCCTAGGGTAGCCTTATCAAGGGCTTCTGCCTGGTCCTCAGAGGCCCTACCCGCCCCTCTACGGCCCCCAGAGGTACCCCGAGCTACCCAGCCAGGTATAACGGGGTCTTGGTAGCCCGCCTTAAGTAGCTCACGGTATATGTTAGGTGAGTTCTTGAGGGTCCCGAGGTAGGCCCCGACCACTTGAGGTGTAGTCTGGTGTGCCTCAGCTATGGCCTTAATATCAATCAGGTCCGGATTGGCATGTTTTAGTAGCTCACCATAGACCTTCCACTTCGGATCTGGTTCACCCAGGGTACCACATGAAGCCTGAGGTCGCAGGTGGGGCCCTGCAATGCCTGCCATCCGCAGCTTTGATGATGCCAAGGCGCCTAAGCTCCTCCTCAGGGAACATCTTGGCCGTATAACCTGCATCAACAGCGCTTGCGCGCGCGACTCAGCGCGTCCATGTGAAACCTGTTCCAAGTACAACGGTGGCACCGTTCTCGGTTTGGCCTTGCTGGAGGGTAGGCTTCTTCACGATATTTATTGGTACCATTTATTTTTCACCTTGGAGCTGGAAGCGGACTAGTACACGCGAGTCCACATGACGGAGCACAATGCTACCTCCTGGACCAGGTGAGGCCTTGTAGTAGCGTCCGTCAGCTGCTTTGACTATGCCTAGTCCAGCGAGCTCACTATCGGGCAGCACCCTGGACTTGAATGCACTTGGTTGGACCTGAGCATCGCGCGCGCGACCCTCTTGCATCGCAAGTTTACGAAAAAAGGTTATTAAGTTCTTAGCTCAGCTTAGGTTGACTAATAGTCAATGGAGGAAAACGGAAGTGAAAAAGAAAGAAGTATTC
>JAUWDP010000195.1 GCA_030608725.1 Candidatus Bathyarchaeota archaeon | reverse complement strand
AGCAAGAGGACTGAGGTGAAGTCAACTTTAGACGCCATCCTAGCCGAGAGGCTGGCGATCTTCAACATTGAGGTCGTATCGGTCTCGCTGACGGACTTCCAGTTCAGCCCCTCCTTCAAGGCGGCCATCGAGGCCAAGGTGACGGCGGAGCAGCAGGCCCTTGAGGCCAAGAACAAGCTGGAGCAGGTACGGTACGAGGCACAGCAGCAGATCATACAGGCAGAGGCCTTGAAGAACGCAACAATCGCGATTGCAGAGGGTGATGCCCAGGCCGCTATCATCGAGGCGGACGCAACCGCTGCGGCCATCGAGGTGATTACCTCCCAGATGACCGCCGAGTACGCCCAGTACCTCTGGCTCACCCAGTGGGACGGAAAGCTCCCGGCGGTCGTCGGCAACGAGTCAGGCCTCATAATCGACCTGAGCTCACTGCTAGACGAGGACCAGTAAAACCCCTTTTTTTCTTGTTTTTTATATAACCCTCAGTTAGAGGAGACTCTCCGCGTTCCGAGGCTCAAAACTGAAATACGTTGATCACCCTATAGCCTCCCATGTCAGAGGAAAGACTAGGTGAGTTCCTGAGGACGGGGAACGACTGGGAGAAGCTCAGAACATCGATCCCCGGGGTCTTCATACAGAAGCTTCCCCCCTACAGGTCTTCGCCGGCCCGCCTCGCCATAGAGGTGAACCCCGTGGACTCCTCGGGGAACCCCACGAAGAGGCGGGGGCTGCTGATCCGGTTCACAGATGAATACGCGTCCTTCAAGGAGATACTGGGAGACGAGAGCTTCCCCAAGCTCCTAGAACTCCTAGATAAGGTCAACCCCGGCTCAGGGCAGAGGAGCAAGAGCCGCAGCGACGACGTGATAGTGATCTAGGCAGCTTCAGAACTCTTTTTTTCACGCCTCGGTGATAGCGAAAGCGAAGGAGACCCCCCTCCACTTCTCCCTAACCCCCCTCAGCATCACGATGGAAGCGGCAGCCTGGATGAGGGAGACCGCAACGATCGCGTAGACGACAGGGCCACGCGCGCGCGCCTCCACCAGACCAGCGATGATTCTCTCAAGCCTTTTCGGGCCGACGCGGGTCCGGAATCTGGTGAGCTGGGAGGGGTGGTAGGGCTTCTCCCGTTCTTCGATGTCGCAGATTATCCTCAGGGTGGGGTCGTTCCAGAGTCGCCGGTAGAGCTCTCTGTCGCTGGGTATCTGCCTGAGCCTCTTGGTCATCAGTGCTTTGAAGATGCCCAGCGGGCTTCTAGGTGGTCTGCCGGGGCCTTCTTGGTGGTGCGCGCGCGCAGAACACGATTTGAACCAGCTTGTGCGCGCGCAGGTTATGCTCTACTGGCACGTTCTTGTTTTGCTGAGTTAATCATATATGCTGTACTGCATGGCCTAGAACAGAAATACCTGTTAAATCCTTTAGTTACTGTCTTCATATCCACACCGCATTCTAGACAAACAGAACTACTTGTATTTGTTGTCAAAAATCAATCACATCTAATAACGGTCGGGGGCGCATTTAAGAGAGTGTCTGTGGCTTAATACCTATATTGTAGAGCGCGTGCGCGCATAAGGTATCTCTACGTTTTCTCTAACCAAACCTTTACTTGCACGAGCGCGCGCGCTGAAGAAACAGATCATGTTCGATCACCCAGAACTCTTTGAAGAAGCCCCAGCTGAGAGCAAAGACACGATCAAATAGTGTGTCAGCCCTCATAATTTCCCTTTATTTTTTTATCGCGCGCGCATGCTACTAATGTTTAGCACAATTGACCACTAATCGATGATTTTATCATCACTTCACTCTAAGTGTAGCTATGAATCAAGAACGCGCGCGCGCGACGTCGAGGAGGGGGAGATATTCGGCCTCCTCGGCCCCAACGGAGCCGGGAAGACCACTACGATCAATATACTGAGCGGACTGTTGGAGCCCACGAGCGGTTCCGCGACCGTGCTGGGATTCGACGTCCAAAGGGAACCCGGTAAAGTTAAGGAGAGGATAGGGGTCTGCCCCCAGGAGCCCGCCTTCTTCTCGTACCTGACGGGCAGGGAGAACGTCGAGTTGATGGGCAACCTCCAGGGGATGCCCAAGGAGAAGCTGAGGGAGCGCACCGACTGGCTCCTAGATCAGGTGGGACTCGGGGCGACCTCCAGCCGCCGAGCTGGGAAGTACAGCGGGGGCATGGTCCGGAGGACGAGCCTCGCCATGGCCCTCGTCCACGACCCGGAGGTCGCCTTCCTCGACGAGCCGACGGTGGGGTTGGACCCCCAGTCCCGCAGGGCGACGTGGGGGCTCATCAAGGACCTCAAGGAGAGGGGGAGAACGGTCATCCTCACCACCCACTACATCGAGGAGGCGGAGGCCCTCTCCGACAGGGTGGGCATCATCGACCACGGTAAACTCATCGCGCTGGACACACCTCAGGTCCTCATGGAGGAGTATGGGGCGGAGAACCTCGAGGAGGTCTTCATCAAGCTCACGGGTCGGAAGATCCGGGAGGAGGTCTGAATATGAGGGCGCAGAGAGTAACCGCCTTGGTGACCAAGGAGCTCAAGAAGCTGGTCAGGGAGCCCGCGAGCCTGTTCATGGCCCTCATCTTCCCGATTTTCATGACCGTCGCCTTCGGAGCCGCCTTCGGAGGCCTGGGCTCCGGCAACATGGACGCCACCTACACCGTGGGGATCGTGGACCTCGACACCTCGGCCAACCCGATCTGGGCGGAGGCCTTCAGGGAGGGCATCTCCGATACAAGCGTCCTGATCGTCCAAGAGTACGAGGAGAACGAGACAGCCCACGCCGATCTGCTGCAAGGGAAGATCAACGCATTCGTCATCCTGCCCGAGGACTTCGGTGACAGCGTCGACTCCTTCCTAGCTCACCCGGCGGATCCAGCTCTGTGGATCAACTCTACGCTAGGTCTGGCCGTCGACCAGGGCTCCATGATAATCGGAGCAGTGGTCCCGCCTATGATACAGCAGGCCCTCGCGGTGACCATCTTCGGCGAGCAGGCCCTGACCATGACCTTACCCCTCAGCATCGCGGCCCCGATCCAGGTCGCGAGCTCCCACCTCTCCCAGTTCGACTACATGGTCCCTGGCCTCTTCGCCTTCTCGGCGATATTCATCACGATGCTCGTCGCCCAGGCATTCTCCACGGAGCGGGAACAGGGGCTGCTCCGGCGGATAAGCATGACTCCGACCTCCTCCTCGGATGTGATAGTGAGCCAGGTGATATCCAACATGATAACGGGGGCGACCCAGGTGGCCATCGTTTACCTGGTCTCGGGCCTGATGGGCTTTAGGGCTCAGGCGACGGTCGCGGGGATAGCGTACGCGTTCGCAATTGTGCTCTTCCTTGTCCTCTGCAATGTGGGTTTCGGCCTTATCACGGCGTCGCTGGTGAAGAGCTCCGGGGCGGCCACGGGCCTTTCTTTCCTCTTCATACTCCCCCAGATGTTACTGGGGACCTTCGTCCCCCCCATGGGGGGGATCGGACGCTTCGTGCCCAGCTACTACGTCACGGACGCCCTCACATCCCTCTTCCTGAGAGGAGCGCCCCTTTCCAGCCCGGTGAT
>JAUWDP010000084.1 GCA_030608725.1 Candidatus Bathyarchaeota archaeon | reverse complement strand
GATGGCGATCTCGAGCCTCTGCTCCAAGGTTGCCTCTAGGGCCCCCTCGCTGGCCCCGACCAGCCCCTGCTCGATGAGGTGGTCTAGGAAGGCGGTGAATGCCTCATCGGTCACCGGAGTCGACCAGACAATACTGAGCTTCAAACACCTGACCTCCCCGGTTACGGTCAACACGATCTCAACGAGCCGGATCATGACTATGCCCGAGTTCACCCAACTCGATCCATCGGCGTACAGCGACCCCATCCAAGCTAGCGGCTCCTCGGGGTTCTACGAGATGTGGAACTTCTACCTGTACGGACCCCTTGGAGCCGATTACAGCCTGCAGGGCTCTATCATCTATATAGTTTGGTTGAATTTTACGACCTCAGAGAAACTGAACAATTACGACACCCAGATACGCTTCAAGCTATATGACGTGGATGAGACAGGCGGGTCGAACCTAGCCAACTCGGACACCTTCGACATAAGGATCAAGAAGCAGATGACGCAGTTCCAGTTCACTGGGAGCTACATCGACGAGTACGATTTCGACAGCGGACACACCCTCCGCCTGAGCATCAGCATCTACGACGACAGAGACCTGACGTACGTACTCGAATACGACAGCTCGCAGAGGCATTCGAACATCGACCTCCCGGGGATGGTGGTCCCAGAGAACCTGACTGATATGATCCAGGTATCGCTCTTCTTCGCGTCCACGAGCGTTGTCTCTGGTCACCTGAGAGTGACCTTGAAGAGGAGGAGAGAACAGGATGAGTGATAGGTTAGTTCAGCGTGCGCAGGGAAAGGTCTTCCAGAGGATAATCATAGTCGCCTCAGTCACATTCGTGATCCTTCCCTTCGTTACGACGTTCAACGAGTTCCTGACGAAGGTGGTTGAGAGCCTCCAGTTCGTCTCATTCATCCAGGGCTCCATTGCACCCTTCCTCGTGAGGATTGTGGCGGTCTTGCTGAAGACCCTCGGGATCCCTGTGTCGATCAGCGGGTCTAACCTGTTCCTAATCGGAGCCTGGATACCCCTCAGGATCTATATCAACTGGAACTGCATCGGCTGGCAGAGCTTCGTGCTCCTCGCGTTCACATTCCTGACGGGGCTCCAAGGGCCCTACACTAGGAGGAGCAAGCTCATGACGGTGCTCATCGGGCTGGAGGGGACGTTCCTGATAAACATACTCAGGATCCTGATCCCAACCCTTCTAGCCCACAATTCGGGGTACCTCCAGGCCATCATCTTCCACGACTACTTGGGCACGTTGTTCACCCTCCTCTGGATGGGTATCTTCTGGAACTACGCCTTCGAGAACCTCCTTCTTAGGAGGCCAGTGGAGAAGGACGGAGAGAACATGGCTCCTTCCGTGGGCGGCAAAGGAATACTTGACGACATAATAAGTGGGGAGTTCGGGAGGAAGAAGTAGTTGGGTAAATACTATTCGAGGATCGGCGGGAACCTGTACATCTATGTCACCAGGGGTGACGCCCTCATTGATCTGAAGTACTTCCCCAACGAGCTCAACCTCTTCACCGCCGAGTCGGCCTGGCGGATCAAGGACAAGATGGCCATCGTCAACGACGCCGACGATGCTAGCGTCGACAAGGCCGAGATCATCCTCAGCCTCAACTCCTACAAGAGGTGGGATCACAGCGCCGAGATCCTGGAGCAATACTACGCCGGTGACGATGAGCAGCTACTGCAGGAGGAGCCCGAGGTGACCGTGCCCACTCCGACGGTTGAGGCCGAGAAGCCTCCTGAGATGGAGGTCATCATACCCGAGGCGAGGCCACCGGTCCTACCAGGAGAAGACCGGGTCGTGGCGCCTCCTTCCGAAGAGGCGAGGGTCGCAGCCCCCTTACTCCCGGCAGGGAGACGCGTGATATCCGTTGACGTCTGGGATGACGCGTTCATAGACCGCATCATAGATCGCATGATAAGCAGGGGCCTAGTCTTCCAGTACGGGCCCACCCCTCCACCTGCGATACCTCAGCCCCAGTACGAGGCGGTGCGCCCCCAGAAGACGGCCTTCGACGAGCTGTGCGAGTTATTTGTCACAATGCTCAAGAAGGAAGCAGGAGACACGCCGAGAGAGAGCATAGTCTCGTCCCTCAATGAATTGGTGAGCGCGATGGCCGCCTATATCAGGAGCCAGACACCGACCCCTGAGAGTGAGAAGTCGCCTGCAACTGAGCTCATGGACGCACTGACCGATTACCTGAAGGACAGGACTCCCAGCGAGAAGGAAGAGGTCCCGGAGAAGAAGGAGGACTCTCTGGAACAGCTTATCGTCCTGCTCAGGAGGGAGGGCGATAGGAGAGGGGGAGCACCCCATGAACGTTCTCATTTTAAAGAGGAGAGCAAGGAGGCCGGGTATTCTTCATCCGATGATAGGCTTCAAGGGATAATGGCCGAGGAGGTCTCCGACATGTACGTCCACATGGCCTACACGGTCCTCCAAGGTGAGGTCAGCGCGCGCAGCGCCGATTGGCTCAACCATATCGGGGACCACTGGATGGAGCTAGAGCCAGTGCTCAACCTGTTAGCGGAGGACCCCTATTACGCGATGGTCGAGAGGACAGAGAGAAAGGCCTTGGGGTCGCTGGATAGCCTCCAGCCGGAGCTCTCTAGGACCATCCTTGACGAGCTGTTGGTCCGAAAATCAGAGACTGATGGTGAATTCTCCGAGGTTAGGGAGCTGCTCAAGGAGATCCCCATCAACGTCATCGAGAGCGGCGTCGAAAGGAATTACGACACGTTCGAGAACAGGATGCTGAAGGCCCACCTGCAGGGACTGGTTTCCCAGCTGGACGTCGTCTCGGAGGTGAGCACCGACATCGATGTGTTCCTGAACAGGGCGATAAGGTTCTCAGAGGGCTCATCGACGGCTAGATGGGCGAAGGAGTTGACGATAAACCGGGAGACCGTCACAGGGATCGAGGGGCTGAAGGGTAAGATTCAGGGGTACCTAGAGACCGCTGTCTTCCTAGAGGAGGTCGAGGTCACACAAGAGCTGCCCCTCGAGACGGAGGTCCTCACGTCTCATTCTAACTACAGCCGGTTCTATGCCATGAAGAAGAGCTACGACGTGAACACGCCTCCGCCCCTCTACGACATTAGGGCTTCGCTGCCCGAATTGGGCGGGTCATCACTTCTCTATGAGCGGTGGTGTGGGGTCGAGATCGTCAGGTCATTCATGAGGATCAGCTTCCAGATAGACGAAGCATCGACTCATCTCCTCGACGGGGACCGCGAGATTGTTGATCTGGATGATATGAGGGTTGCGTTGAGTGACGGGGAGTTCACGGTTAGATTGACAACCTCTCAGAGCGTCTCAGGGCTAGACAGGGTTTTCGACCTCAAGGTTGAAGACTCCGTTGGGAGAACGACGAGGTACGCTTTCAGACCTCTGTTCGAAACCGCTCTCTCACTGCTTGATTCAAGCATTCTTAGGCTTCAGAGAATGAGGGACATCTACAATCTTGTTGTAGTGGTTCATCCCTTCGATGCGGAACCATCATTATCTGAGAACGTATACGCCGTCCCTCTTGTTCCCGGGGGCTCCAAGCGGAGCTTCCATGAGCTACTGGGCGCCCTCCTCTCCGAGAGCTAAGCGGACTTGCGTCCGAAGGCCAGGACGAGGTCCACGAGCTGCTTCTGGTCTACCTCGGCCCTGCTCCTCCAGTCGATGTAGAGGTTGCCGCTCTCGTCCTCGCCTAGGTAGCCCTGCGCTATGTACCTGTCGACGTTCATCTTAGCTCGCCAGCCCGGAAGCTTCTCGGCGAGGGCCCTCTCGACGTCGACGCGGGGGGTCTTCCCCTGCCTCGAGATGAGGAACGCGATGGTCACGGCCAACCCGGCGATGTCGTCTATCCTCCAGCCTATCGTCTTGGCGGTCTTCTGGTCGACGGAGCCCCTCATGGTTACGTAGAACCTGGCGTCCGCCAGCTGAGCCCTCGTGGGCTCGATGATGTCAGGGTCGTCGAGGGCGCGTGTGACCTGGAGGTCTAAGGTCTTTAGCTGTTTGTCGAGGACGTCGATGACATCGAGCCACTCGGCTCCCAGCTCTTGCCGTAGCTCCCAGCCCCTTACGCCAGGGAGCCTGTGATGCTTGAAGAACAGGAGGTGGACCGCGTCCTTGATCTTCCTGGAGTATCTTGTATCCGAGCGTCTTACCCTTCTCGCCATCTTCTCCACTCCTCGTAGTCTACCATTATGGGCAGCGATATCATCTTCTGAGTCTTGGCGCCCAACTGCTCCTCCAGGGGTGTTAGGTAGACGTTGTCGCCGAACCTGTCCATCTCCACGATGGCGTATCCGTAGCCCACCAGGTAGCACGTGATGTAAGCCCTCACCAGGGTCTCCCGGTAGGTCTCTCTGCCGATCCATTCCCAGTAGGGGATGCGCCCCTGCCCCTCTGAGACCTCCTTCATCTCCGCCCAGTATGACTCCATGGTCTCCGAGAAGCCCTCCAGGGGTATCAGCCCAAGCTCCTGGGCCTCCAGCCACGTTGCGGAGCCTGCGTCGACGGGGCTGACCTCGTCCTCCGCCCACCTCTCCTCCATGGGGAGGAGGTCGCTCCAGTACCCGAGGGCTCCGCCAAGGGTCTTGGCTGATATCTGCTCGAGCTCGACGACGGGGTGCCATGACTTGAGGAATGCCTCGGCGACGGCGCTGACGTCCATCATCATGAGCTGCTGCTGGAGCATGAAGGGGTCCTTGTAGAGTGTCGTCGACTGGTGCTGGATCCAATCGTTCTGCTTCTCCAGGACGTTGGACAGCTCCTTGATTGCCGACGCGTCGAGGCAGAACTCCTCCAATGACACCACCTGGGGGTAGTGCCTCCTTATCACGGAGAGGACGTAGTCTACGTCCACCGCGAAGGGGTCGAGGGCCCCTTCGGAGACTGAGCGACAGATGGCGATCACGCCTTCCAGCTGGGCCCTGCTCTCCCTGTCACTCAACGTCCTCTACCATCCGTATGGTGGAGACGCCCTCGGTCTTGTGGACCATGACGATGTGGACGTCCTGCTCTTTGAAGGTGATCTGGCTGGGGGTGATGGCCAGGTACTGGTTCTTGGAGTCCTCGAGGGTCTGGACGATGAACTCGGAGACGATCTCCTTGTTCCTCGGGTCCATGTGGAGGTCGAACTCGTCCACCGCCCTGAATGGGGAGAGGACGTTCTGCTGCAGCGAGAGGAGGAACGCCATCACCGATGTGCTCCGCTCCCCGCCGCTGTGGGTGTAGGGATCTAGCCTGCTGGGCTCGGCGCCCTTGAAGCCGACCCAGATCTCAACGCCGGCGGCCTCGATGTCGTGGGTGTTGATGAGCTTCACCTCGCCGGTGGCCTGGAGCATATAGAGGAGGCTCTGGTAGCGGCTGTTCACCTCCTCCAGGAGGTCCCGCATCACCTCGGCCCACATCCTCGTCCTCTCGTCTATCTCGCCCATGACCTTGCGGCGGTTCTCCTTGACCTGCTCAACCTTCTCCTGGAGATCCTTGAAGGTCTGGGAGTATGACTCGAACATAGCCTCGGCGTCCTCTGAGACGTTCGCCAATCCCAATAGTATCCCGCTGACCTTCCTTATCTCCCCTAGGATGTCGTCTGATGAGCGCCCCGTCTCGACCCTGGAGCCTTTTATTAGGGCCTCCGCCTCGGCGTCGTTGAGGTCACGCCTCAGCCTGTCGATGTCCGCCTTGAGCTCGTCAATCCTCCGCTTAAGCCGCCCTCTGCGATCCGTGAGGAGGGCCATGCTGATGCGCCCGTCTATGTACCTGTCGTTGGCATCGTCGATGCGAGCGTTGGTT
>JAUWDP010000350.1 GCA_030608725.1 Candidatus Bathyarchaeota archaeon | reverse complement strand
CGTCAGCCCTGACGAGGTATACAACGCGGCTAGGTTAGGGTTGGACGGATGAATCTACCAGTCTTCGAGGAGTTCAGGGAGATCTACGATGAGAGCGGTCTCTCCATCTTCTACGAGGACTACACGAAGCTGATCACATTTAGTACATTGGGAGTCTTCATCGTCTCTGCACTCCTCTCATGGTTCATACACACTTCCGTTCTCAGGGCCCAAGGCCCCAGACTCATCTTGGGCGTGGCGATAAGCTCCCTCCTCCTCACGGCCTTGGCTCTGTTTGGTCTCCTCTACTATCCCGTCTATCATAAGAACCAGATGGCGAACAAGATCGATAACACCCTCATCTACATGGTGAGCTACATGACCGTCCTCGCCTCCAGCGGCATCTCCTTCGAGAGGATAATGGAACACGTCGCCGAGGTCGAGGCCAAGGGGCCGCTGAAGAGGCTTGCCTCCAAGTTCATCACCGACGTCCGGCTCTTGGGCTTCCCCATGAGCAGGGCCCTCAAGGACATGGCGGGTAGGAGCCCCTCAAAGTCCTTGACACAGCTCCTCGATGGGATCGATAACATCTCCCAGACAAGCGGTGACCTGAAATCTCTCCTGGACTTTAACTACAGGCGGCTCCTCCAGGTGAAAAGGCAGCAGCTGTTGAAGATGCTCAACACGCTGACCTACATCGGGGAGATCTACGTCACCCTGATGGTGGTTGCACCCATCCTCTTCATAGTGATGTTGACGATTCTATCCATCCTTAGTGGGGGCGGCTCGACTGGGGGCAGCGTCACCCAGCTCAATCTTCTGGTATTCTTTGGCTTGCCCTTCATTGCAGCTGCGTTCCTGATCTTGCTGGATACCGTACTGGGGGTCGAGGAGTAGTGTACTTCGAGAAACGCGAGCAGTGGATGGCGAGTGCGGGCTCGATATTCGTTGGGCTCATGATATTCGCTGCCATCCTTCTGCAGGGGGCCTACGTCCCCAAGGCGCCCTATTGGGTTCCCCTCTCTCAGAGGACGAACAACGGTATCATCCTGTGCATCCTGTTAGCCCTCTCGCTCCCCTCTGTCCTAGAGTACCAGAACAGCCGTTGGCTGAAGGGCGTAGAGAAGAACGTGCCCCTCTTGTTGAGAGATGTCTCGGAGGCAGTGCAGTCGGGGGTCCCCTTGATCACCGCCCTGGAGGAGGCCTCCGTGAGGGACTACGGTCCCGTCTCCAAGCCCCTTGAGAACTCGCTTGTCAGGTTCAACCTCACATCAGACCTCAAGGGCTCCCTGAAGTGGCTCGGGGAGAAGCTCATCAAGCCCTCCGCAAAGCGGATGAGCACCGTCCTGATCGAGGCCTACGAGGCAGGCGGGAGGGTCAAAGACGTGTTAGAGAAGAGCGTCGAGCTTTTCACGAGCATCTCCGACTACAAGGAGGAACGGGCGTCCCAGACCAGCCCATACGTCGCAGTCGTCTACATCGGCAACGCCGTCTTCCTCGTCATCTCCTGGGTGGTCGTCGTCAGGTTCCTGCAGCCTCTGTCAGCTGCGACAGCGGACCCCCTCGTGGCGCAGTCTGGGGTGCTCGCTAGCATCCTTGATATCAACTACTACAAGTCGATCCTCTTCTGGGCCTCCACGATGGGATCGCTCTTGGGGGGGCTCATTGCGGGGAAAATAAGCGATGGCAGGGTTGCGGCAGGCCTCATCCACTCCGAGATACTCCTTTTATTAACCCTAGTCTTCTACAATCTGTTCAGTGTGTAGGAGATCAGCTTATGACCCCCCTCAACTTGTCCACGCTGACGGCCGATGAAAAGGCCCTCCTGGATGTAATGGTTGAGAGGGGCGAGGCGCTGTTCGAGCCCAATATAGGGCCGGAGGGCGTCACCTACCGTGAGATGGAGGGCTACTCCCAGGAGGTCGGCGGGGATAAGGTCCTCCGATTGCTGGCCTCGCTGACTGAGAA
>JAUWDP010000144.1 GCA_030608725.1 Candidatus Bathyarchaeota archaeon | reverse complement strand
TCCTCCCGTCCATCACGGAGGCGTCAAGCTGGGTCACCCCGAGGAGGTTGGGCGTACCCCCGACGCCGACACCGCCGTCGAGGGGGTTGTCCTCCACGGCGTTCACTGCGGCCTCCACGGCGTCCATCGCCGAGCCGCCCTTCCTCAGGACCTCCGCACCGAGGTGGATCATGTCCTTGGCGTTCCGGGTTCCGATGATAAAGGGTTTGACCATAAGACCTCAGATATCCAATTGACCGGAACTATAAAAAACTCGATGGAGCGCAGCAGGACCCCCAGAGGAGCGGGCAGCACCCTGAGGGGGACGGTTCAGATCAGCTTCGAGAGGACTACGTCCACGAGCTTGTTTGGGTAGACCAGGTTCTTGGGCTTCGGGGGGTCGTCTATGCAGTAGAAGTGCTTCCAGACGAGGTACTTGCTCGTGGTCACCTCCTTCTTGAAGACCTTGTGGAGGAATACGTCGACGGTTCCCATCCATTTTCTCCCTAGAAAGCTCCCGGCGAAGGCCATCCCCAGGAGGTAGCCGCCTATGGCCATCAGGACGCTTATCCACCATTCCACGCTACATCACCTTTTGAGTCTCTAGCGATATCATTACGCTAGTGATATATAAATACATCGCTAGAGATACAGGGAATCCCGCTACTCCAAGTACTCCTTCAACGTCTCCCCGTAGCCGAACAGGAAAGTGACCGCACCGCACAGGAGAAGCTCGAACCAGTAGGTGGCCAACCGCGTCAGCAGTGAGATGGCCGAGGCGATTGATAGGGGCACCCCGAGGATGACGAAGGCCCCGGTCAGGCTCGCATCGATCACCCCGAGACCTCCCGGGATGAGGATGTTCAGCTGCTGGATGAACTCAATGACGGCGTAGATGAGGATAACCACCCAGAAGTCGATGGGCCACCCCATCGACAGGGAGACAAGATACGCCGTCAGGGCCCCCGTGCTCCAGTGGAATGCGACCATGAAGAGGGAAGCCAGATTGTTGAGGGGCCTACTCATCAGCGTCTGCATCGCCGACTCTATCTCACCTATAGCCTCAATGAAGCCTCCTCCCCCCTTCCCCGGGTCGTAGATCCTGTCGAAGATGTTCCTCTGCGCCCAGGCGGGGCTCCGGGAGTAGACGCTCTTCAGGAGCGCGGGGTTCAGGATGAGGCCGTACAGGAGGCTGGAGACCACTGCGAAGGCGATAACGAACCAGACGAGCTCAGGCCTCACCGGGATGGACGCACCCCGGAAGAGGCTCACCATGACGACCCCCAGGCCGATGAGGAAGCCGAAGGCGATGTTGTAGTAGGCCTTGTGGACCACCACCGAGGAGACGGCCTTCCCGAGGTCAGAGCCCTCCTCGTCCTTCACCATGTAGGCCCGGATGATCTCCGTCCCCACGGGGATGGGCACCATCCAGACGACGAAGAGGCTGACGAACATCGCCTTCACCGCCTCCCAGACGCTTACGCCCACCCCCAGGGCGTGGAGGAGGACGTACCAGGAGGAGGCGAAGAAGAAGAGGCCCACCCAGTTGATCACCACAGCCAGGGAGAAGATGACTGGGTCGAAGCGCCCCGCCTCCAGGAGCACGGGGAAGGGATTGGAGTAGGCGAGGTAGACGATGAAGATGACCAGCCCCAACGAGGTCAGAAGGAGGCCTCTTTTACCGCGCAGCACCAGAATCCTCCCACTGAAATCCACGCGGAACCAATAAATGTGTTGACCATCAGGGCAACACCGAAATATCCAGAGGACAAACCTATGACGGGTGAGCGGAGGATATGGATGCTTTCGAGGAGTTCCTGAGAGAGCATTCAGGCCAAAAATTCTGCACCGTGACCCCAGGGGGAAACCACGGGGATACCCTCATCCACATGGGGCTCAACAAGAAGCTCGACGTGCACGGAATAGATTACACAAGCCTGAACCTGGAGGAGGTCTACAGCAGAGATGTCCTCAGCGGGCTCAAGTACGTGCTGAACATCGCCGCCTGGAAGACGGGCCTCGAGAGGGGGTTCCAGCTCCTGGAGATACCTGAGGACGCCGACCTCATCCTCTTCGAGGGGGGAGGCTACATGAACGACATCTGGTACGGCCCCGTCCTCCTGAAGCAGATCCTCGAGAGGCACGACCAGCCCGTAGCCGTCGCCCCCCAGAGCTACTGGTTCGAGTCCAAAGACTTCATGGGCTACTTCAGGGACGGCCGTCCCGTGACCCTTTTCTGCCGAGAGCGGAGGAGCCTCGAGCTACTGCAGGGAATGCCGAGGCCTCGGAACGTGGACGTTCAGCTGTCGGGGGACACCGCCATTTACATCGATGCGGAGGACCTGCAGCCCCTCATCAAGCCGCCGGGTGAGCCCTACGACCTCATCTGCTTCAGGGAGGACAAGGAGTCTAACATCGCCCCAGAGAGGAGGAGGAAGATAGTTGAGGCCTCGGAGGCCCCCCTTGTGGAGGACATCTCAAAGAAGGGAGGGCTCGAAGACTTCGTCTCAGCCGTGGCGAACGCGAGGAGTGTGCACACGGACCGCCTCCACGTCGCCATCACAGCCCACATCCTGAGGAAGGAGGCCACGCTCTACGCCAATCATTACCACAAGAACAGGGGCGTCTACGACTTCTCCCTTGCCGGGGACCCGGGGATACGGTTTACTGAAACCTGACTGAAATAATAAAACGTTTAATTAATAAACCAACTCTACAGTGACATGGGGAAAGAATGGCTGAATCCCCCTCTGACGACCTGTCCATTGCAGTCATTGTGCCAGTCAGGAACATGGCCAGGACCGTGAGGGACCTCCTAGACTCTCTGATGAAGCTGGACTATGACAAAGACAAGCTTGAGATCGTCTTCGTCGACGGGAACTCGACGGACGGCACTAGGCAGATCATCGAGGAGTACCCAGTGAAGTTGGTCGACGAGGAGGGGAGGGGGCTCAACGCCGCCAGGAACACAGGGATCAGGCATTCGACGGGGGAGATACTGGCCTACACGGATGGCGACTGCGTCGTCCCCCCCGATTGGGCTAAGGGTATCGCGAGGAACTTCAGGGAGCCGGGTGTCAGCTTCGTCGGGGGGATGGTGAAGGGATACGACGAGGTGGACTTCATCTCCACCTACATGGATGAGACCTTCTTCCAAGTCAAGCCCCGTTTCAGCGGGAGGCACAAGGTCAACGAGCTGTACCTCTTCAACTTCCCCGCGGGCTGCAACATGGCTTTCAGGCGTGAAGCCTTGGAGAAGATAGATTTCTTCGACGAGAGGATTGACCACGGCTTCGACGACCTTTTCCCTGTGGAAAAGCTCAGCGACAGGGGCTTCAGCCTCGTCCTTGACACTAACGTGAGGGTTTTCCATCAGCACAGGACGGACCTGAGGGAACTCCTGAAGCAGCACTACAACTACGGAAGGGGGGGCTCCCTCCTCCTGGTTCACAGGAGCTCCAGCAGGCTTGCCCACTGGTTCAGCACCTACCTCTTCACATCCACGTTCGGCATCAGCCTCTTCATACTGCTCATATGGACCAGCCTGTACTGGCCCAAGATGCTCCCCCTCAACTTCGGCATCGGCTTCTACACCTTCGGGTTCATGGTGCTCATCTCGTTCTACCTGGGGACAGCCATTAAGAGCCGCAGCCTAAGGAAGCTCATCCTCTACCCCCTCCTGGACGTGGCGCGGGGCTTCTTCTTCACCATGGGGGGTATAGCCCAGCTCCTCAGGATAATCTTTAGGAGTAGTTGAGGTCAGTAATGGACAGCAGATGAAGTGTATGGGAGGAAGATGACCTATGAGGATTCGGCTGTGTAAAAGGGAAGACCTTGAACACATTCAGGCGATAGAGACCACATCATTCCCCAACCCTTGGCCCCCCACGATCTTCGGCTACATCCTCGACAGGACCCCAGACCTCTTCTTCGTCGCTGAGGAGGACGAGCTCGTGGGATACATCGTCGGTGAGATCAGGGAGCTGATCATCAGCGGTATCCCCCACAGGTCGAAGGCGGGCCACGTCATGAACATAGCCGTCGAGAAAGAGTGGAGAGAGAAGGGCGTCGGGAGCCTGCTCCTGGACGAGATCGAGATCCGGTTCAAGGAGAGAGACGCCCAGCAGGTGACCCTTGAGGTCAGGGAGTCAAACGCGACAGCCAGGACATTCTACGTCAACAGGGGATACGAGGACATCGGAAGGGTGCAGGCCTACTACGGCGACGAGGACGCCATCATCATGCGGAAGCCCCTCTGACCCCTCCGCAGACGCCTCGGTTATATAGCCGAACGCCCCCTCTTTTTACCCGACTTTACCGAAGGAGAATAAAATGGGAAG
>JAUWDP010000110.1 GCA_030608725.1 Candidatus Bathyarchaeota archaeon | reverse complement strand
CTGAGCGGAGCCGTGATCTCACAGCTCGTGAAGCCGGGGACGCCCATCATCTACGGGGGCTCCCCCTCAGCGTTCGACATGAGGTACACCACCGCCCGACTGGGAGCCATTGAGGCGGTGATGGCGGCCTGTGCATCTGCGGAGATGGGGAAGCACTACGGGGTCCCCACCCAAGGCTTCCTGGGGCTCAGCGACTCGAAGGCCGTGGACGGGCAGAGCAGCTTCGAGTCGGGGGCCGGGATCCTCCTCGCCGCCTTGACCGGTGTGAACATAGTCTCGGGTCCGGGGATGCAGGCAAGCGAGAACTGCCAGTCCCTGGAGAAGCTGGTCATAGACAACGAGTACTGCGGGGCAGCCTACAGGCTAATCAATGGCATCAACGTCGACGACGTCGCCTTGGCGATAGAGGTCATAGCTAAAGTGGGACCCGGGGGACACTTCCTAGCTGAGAAGCATACGAGAGAGAATCTGAGGAAGGAGAGGTTCATGCCCTCGGATGTGCTGGACAGGCTCAGCCCCGATGCCTGGGAGAAGGCGGGTTCACTTGACTCAACTGATAGAGCCAGGGAGAAAGCGAACAAGATCCTGGACGAGCACGAGCCGGCCCCACTTCCTGAGGACGCCGCTGACGCCCTTCAGAGGGCATTGAAGAAGATACTCGAGAGGTACAACATACCCCTCTCCTCCCTACCATTAGTCTAGACCTTGATACTCTGGTGAAGTAGTTATCACCCGATCCTGTATCGGGGGTGGTCCCTCTCGAGGCGTATCCTCTTCTCCATGACCTGCTGGCTGTACGCGGCGTCGATCATGGCCACAGACGGGTAGACGGCGTCCGCGTGCTTGATGGGCCCGTAGAACACAAAGTCTGCTCCAACGGCAATAGGCAGGGCGTTCGTCACCCCTATGACCGTTGTGACGGCGCTGTTCGAGTATTTCTCTCTCAGCCTCTTCCAGGATGCGATCGCGTTGTGGGCTCCGCAGCCGCACGGGTAGCCGTACACGTCCTTTATGTGGTATATGGCCTTCACCGCCAGGCCCAGCGTCGGTATGTCGAGGACCACGGTGTCAACGAGGATGTTTTCTATGCCCGCTTCACTCGCCTTCGGGATCAGTTCGTTCAGTAGGTCGTCCTTGTTCGAGGAGAGCATGTACTTGGTGCTGTGGAGCAGCAGGACCGCGCTCCTGCATCCTACCTCCTTGATCTTCTGGTAGACCTGCGTTCCCGTGTGGGGGTTGAGCGAGTTTACGATGATCCTTTCAAGCATCCCGTGGTCGTGGGCGTACTGTATCGACGTGGCCATCGCGTCCTCGGACACGACGTCGAGGAAGATGGGCATCTCCGTCGTGTCAGCCATGAAGTCAAGGTATTTCCCAGCTGCCACGGCGTTCTCCGCCACCAGGTCCACGATGGTGGGGAGCCCCGTCGAATCGGACATCTCCTCGGCCTTCCTGAGCTGACTCTCCGCCTCTGCTCTGTCGAACAATCCCTCCGCGGGGTTCTCAACCACGGTGTGCCCGTTGTGAAACATGGAGCCCACCATGACCGTCGGGGTGAGCCCAGGGTCTCCCCCTATCTTGACGCCGCAGATCTCGTATGTTTTCTGCTTCACAGAGAAGTCGAACACGCTGGATCCGTCCTCTGATTCAAGATACGGACTCGGCTATTAAGCAAATTGGAAATGAATTTACTAAAGGTCCAAGTCGCAACAGTTCATTGACTTGACGCCGAGCTCCGAGATCGTCTTCCAGCCAGATGGTAGGGGATGACACCGGGCAAATGTGAAATAGATATCTCCCAATATTTCCGTCAGTGATTCTCATGGACTCCCGTCAAAGGATCAGAATGGCATTGGAGCACCGCGAGCCCGACAGGGTCCCCATCCACGACAACCCGTGGCAGGCCACGGTCGACAGGTGGCGAAACGAGGGGCTGCCATCAGGCATCGAGCCAGCCGACTACTTCGGCTACGAGCTGGTGGGCTTCGGGGCTGACACGGGCCCCCGGTTCAAGGAGGAGGTGATCTCCATCGACGACGAGTACATCGTCGAGAGGGACAGCTACGGCGGCGTGAGGAAGAACCACAGGGACTTCACCACCACCCCCATGATCATGGATTACCCATGCAAGGGGCAGGAGGACTGGGAGCTCATCAAGCCCAGGCTCCAGCCAGACGACCGGAGGGTGGACTGGGTCACCGACCTCAGGAACGCCCAGCGCGAGAGGAGCAGGGGGCGATACGTGGTCTTCAACGCTATCGTCGGCTACGACAAGATCCAGAAGTACGTGGCCTCCGAGCGGCTGCTGAGGGCCGTGCTACGTGAGCCCGAGTGGGTCAAGGACATGTACTGGACGGACGCCAGGCTCGCCATGGCGATGTGCGACATCATGAGGGAGGGCGGCTTCGAGTTCGACGGGGCCTTCCTCTTCTGCGACCTGGGATACAGGCACGGCCCCTTCTTCTCTCCGAGGCACTACGAGGATCAGCTCCACCCTGTCTTCAAGGAGCTCTGCGACTTCTTCCACGAGAGGGACATGCAGGTGATCCTCCACTGCTGCGGGAACATCAAGGCCCTGATACCCTACTTCATAGAGGAGGGCATCGACTGCATCCAGCCGCTGGAGGTGAAGGCCGGCATGGACCTCGTCGAGCTGAAGGAGGAGTACGGCGACGAGATGGCCTACATGGGGGGCATCGACGTGAGGCTGATGAGCCTGGAGGACCCCAGGCCGCTGGAGAAGGAGATCAGGGAGAAGGTGACGGCGGCCAAGGAGGGCGGCGGCTACGTCTATCACAGCGACCACAGTGTGCCCAACACCGTCAGCTTCGCGCAGTACAAGCGAGTGATGGAGCTGATATCGAAGTATGGGGGGTACAAGCGATGACCAGTAAGCAGGCGATTCTCACAAGGCTCCGCGACGCCCTAGTCGAGCTGGACATCGACGCCATCCCGGGGATCTGCGAGGAGGCGATGGAGGCAGGCATCTCCGCCTATGATGCGGTCATCGAGGGGATGGCCAAGGGCATGGAGATCGTTGGGGAGAAGTACGAGGAAGGCGAATACTACCTGGCTGAACTGGTCATGGCCGGAGAGACCATGAAGGAGGGCATGGCGGTGCTGGAGCCCCATCTTAAAACGGGGGACGTCAAGGCCGCAGGGAGATGCGTCATAGGCACAGTCAAGGGTGACCTCCACGACATCGGGAAGAACGTGTTCGTCTCCCTCCTCAAGGCACAGAACTTCGAGGTGATCGACCTCGGGATGGACGTGTCGCCGCAGCAGTTCATCGAGGCCGTGAGGGAGCAGAGACCGGATGTCCTGGCCATGTCGGCGCTCCTCACGACGACTATGACCGAGATGGGGGGCGTGATCGCTGAGCTGGAGAAGCATGGACTGAGGGACGGGCTCAAGGTGATCATCGGCGGCGCTCCCTCGACTGAGGAGTACGCCCGGGAGATAGGTGCCGACGCAACGGCGAAGGACGCCGTCGAAGGCGTCAGGATCGTCGCACAGTGGTCACGAGAATAGGCTCAGGGACCAACCTCTCTAGTTCAGCTTACCTAGTTCTGCCTCGAGCTCAGCGTAGTCGGGCTCGACACCTGGATTCTCCGAGACCCACCTGTATCTTATGACACCCTCTCTGTCCAGGATGAAGACCGCCCTCTTCGCAGCCGTGTATCCCTTCAGACCGGCGAAGTCCTCGTGGAAGACGTCGTACATCTTCACGACCTCCCTGTTGTGGTCGCAGAGCAGCGGGAAGTTTAACATGTTCATCTCGTGGAAGGCTTTGTTGGAGAAGGGGTCGTTGACGCTGACCCAGACGACCCGGGCGCGCGCGTCGGCGTGTGTACGAGTTTCTTATTTGTTGGACAGGGGCTTGTCCCTGTATTCTTGGGTTATGCGTGCACGGAGGGGCTTCTTTTCTTTATGTGGTTGATGTGCTTCCGGAGTTGGATGAGAACAGGAACAGGAGGAGGATGCTTGGTTTTGGGCTACCTTTCGGGCTATGGCCATCACGTGAAGCTTGTACTGCTCCGTGGCGGCTTCGCTGATAGTAGAGCTGATGTCCAAGCCCGTCTTAACTGCCGCTGCGGCTATGTTGGGGTCCACGGGACGGAGCAGAATCGCACCTCCAGAGGCAGGTGGGGCCCTGTAATACTTGCCATCCCCCGCTTTGACGATGCCTAGGCGCTTCAACTCTTCATCGGGGATTACACAGGCGCTGAAGCCCGCTCCTGCGAGGAGGAAGGCGCTGCTAGGCGCTTCGCATCGTCAACCATGGTCTCTGGAACACCCTCCCCTAGGGGGAGATTCCTGGTGTTTTACTCGCTTCCTTCGTGCTCGCACCAGCGCCCAAGAAGGGCGCTTCAGCGTCGGGTGTGCGTGCATCTGCGCCTTCAGCGCCCGGACGATGGACCCACTTAGGGATAACAGCGTCTTGGTAGCCCGCACGAACGAGCTGGTTGTAGATGTTAGGGCCGCTCTTCAGGTTTCGTAGGTATGATGCACCCGCTTGTTGGGTTATTTTGAATTTCTCTATGACTTCCTTGGTGTCGATGTGCGCCGCATCTGTGTACTTCAGCAGTTCCCCATACACTGCCCACTTCTTGTCTGGCTGACTTAGCGCGTCCATGCGAAACCTGTTCCCCGTACAACAATGGCACCATTCTCGGTTTGGCCTTGCTGGAGGGTAGGCTTCACGATATTTTAATTGGTACCATTTATTTTTCACCTGAGCTGGAAGCGGACTATAAACGCAAGTCCACAGGACGGAGCACTATACTACCGCCAAGACCATCTGAGGCCTTGTAGTACCACCCGTCACCTGCTTTGACTAAGCCTAGTCTAGCATGCTCACTATCTAGTAGCATCCTGGACTAGAATGGTCCAGACTGGACCACAGCACCACTAGGTTGAGCTTCTGTAACCCCCTCCCCTAGG
>JAUWDP010000137.1 GCA_030608725.1 Candidatus Bathyarchaeota archaeon | reverse complement strand
AGGTTGACTCCCTCTTCTTCACCGTATCCGTGGTGGGTGACCAGGAGCACCTGGCCGAGCTCCCTGCTGCCGCGGGCTATGTAGTCCAGGAGCTGGGGGACGTTCTCCGAGTCCACGGCGTCCGTCGGCTCGTCCAGGATGAGGAGGTGGGGGAAGCCCATCACCCTGAGGAGGGCGAGGCGCTCGGCGAGGGCGAAGAGGCTCTCGTGGCCCCCTCCGGCGAGCCAGGCGGGCATCAGCCTGCTGCCCTCCAGGGGCTGGACCTCCAAGGTGTAGCGCTCCCTATCGATGTGGCACCCGGCGTAGGCCTGCTGGTCCGTGAGTCGGCGGAAGTAGTTGTATGTCTGGTACTCCAGGAG
This sequence comes from Candidatus Bathyarchaeota archaeon, assembly GCA_030608725.1. The sequence goes on along the minus strand of JAUWDP010000137.1, from coordinate 4,078 downwards.
CTTCAGGGTGTTCTCCCTGAGCTGCTGCTCGTACTCCCCGTAGCGCCTCTGGATGGCGTCCACGGCCCGTATCTTGGCCTCGTACTCCTGGATCCCTTCCAAGAGCCCCCGGGACTCCTTAAGGACCTTCAGGTGCCTGTCCCGCTGCTCCTGGATCCTCCGTTCGTCCCTATCCGCGTCCTGAAGGCGGCCCTCCCTTAAGTGGACCTCGGCCTGGAGCTCCCTCTGCTCCTTCCGGGAGCCGTCAAGCTGGTCGCCTATCTTCTCCTGGGCGTCCTCGAGGGAGGCGAAGGCGGTCGCCAGCTCCGTCTCCGCTGTTTGCAGGAGCTCCTCTGTCTCCCTCCTGATCCTCGTCTGGAGGTTGGCCCCCTTGGTCTCGAGGCCCTCCATGCCCCTCTTGAGCTCGTTGATCCTCCGCTCCTGCTCCACGAAGCGGGTCACCGCCCTGTCAGCCTCCCTCAGCCTCTGGCCTGCCGCCCTGGCCTGATCTTGGATCATGCGTATCTCGGCCTCCAGGGCCTTGAGGCGGGTCTGCTCAAGCTGGAGCTCCCCCTCCCACTGCCCCACGTCCCTCTCCAGGAGCTCCATGTCTATGTCCTGGCCGCACTTTGGGCAGACGGTGATCCCCTGCTCCCTCAGCTCGACGTGCTCCCCGATCTGGTGCTCCAGGCGGGCGACTGTGCCCCCCATCTCGGCCCTCTCCCTGGTGAGGCCTTCGTCGAGCTGGCGTCGGAGCTGCTCCTCGGTGGTCTCCGCAGAGCTCCTCCGCTCCTGGAGCTCCTTCCTCCGTTTCTCGGGGTCCTCCCCTATCTCCTCGTAGATCTCCTCGAGGTCCCCGGCTAGGTTCTCCCTCTGCTCCTGGAGGTGCTCGAGTTCGGACGTGTACTTCTCCACTCGCCTGAGCTCTGTGAGGATGCCGTCCAGGGTCTCGACGCGTCCGTTGGCGAGGACGAGCTGGGCTTTGATCTGATTGAGGCCGTCGGAGAGCAGACGCTTGCGTGACTCGACCTCCTCAAGCTGCCCCTCGAGCTCGGTGATGCCCGCTTTGGCGTTCCTTATCCTCTCCTCGAGGGCCCCCCTCTCCTCGATGCGTCCCCTCTCCCGCAGCATCTTGCTCACCTCCCGGAACTGCTCCCGGATCTCGGCGGGGGTGGTGAGCCCCAGGATGGCGTCCATGCGGCGGCGTTCGGGCTTGAGTATCTCGATGAACTCCTTCTGCTGGGCGTAGACGACGTTGAAGAAGGTGCTCCTGCCGACGCCGATGAGCTCCCTCAGCTTCGCCTGTATCTCCCTCTCCCGCGTGTACGGCGCGTCCTCCCCCTCGACCTTCAGTAGGCTCTTGGAGGAGCGGAAGCCCCCGTCCTTGGTGGGGCCTCCCTCCCTGTGGATTGTGATCTTCTTCCCGTTGTAGGGGCTGCGCAGCGTCAGGGTGACGTCGACGTCCCCGCCGTCCAGGGGAAGGAGGTCCTGCTTGTTGACCCCGGGGACGTCCCCGAAGAGGCCGAACAGCACGGCCTGTAGGAGAGTGGTCTTGCCGGAGGCGTTCCTGCCGGAGATCTTGTTGACCCCCTGGGTAAACCTGACAGTCTGCCTGGTTTTATAGGACTTGAATCCCCGGAGGGTGAGCTCCTCTATCAAGGCTCCTCCTCCCTGAAGCTCCGCTTCTCGAAGCGCTCCACCCACTCCCTGATGAGGGGAGCACGCTGGCTGGGGGTGAGCAGCCCAGTCTGGAGGCTCGCCTCCTCCTCCAGGGTCTCACGTATCCTGCCGTGCATCTCCCCGATGTCCTCGGCGAACTCCCCCATCGCGGAGAAGAACTCCCTGACATCCACCAGCTCCCGCTCTGGCACCCCGGCGAGGAGGGGCATCTCGATCCTTAGGGTGTCGACGTCGACCCAGAGGAGGAGGGGATCCGAGGAGACGAGCTCCTCGACGGGTCTGAGGTCGATGTCCCCAGGGTAGCCGTCCCTGAGGTTACCTTGCACCCTGACCCGGAGGTAGCCCTCCTTCCCTGCCTTCGCCAGTTCCCCGCGGAAGGACTCGACCTCCTCGACTATCCTGTCTCTGTACCAGGTGGGCTCCCTCCTGCGGTCTGCCTCGACCCTGACCTGCCTCATAGCATGCATGGGCTCGATGGGGACCCAAGTGAACCGGGGTTCGTCGCCGTCGGTGTCCACGATGTAGAAGCCCTTCTCAGGATTCTCGGCGAAATCGTACATCTCGAGGCTGCCGGGGGTGAGGACCCAGCCCCCGTTGGGTAGCTTCCTCTGGGGGCAGCGTCTGTGGTAGTGGCCGGTGAAGACGAATGCGGGGTCCACGTAGGCGAGCTGGTCGAGGGTGAGACTGCTGTCGTAGGGTGGGACCTGATTGTAGCCCTGGATGAAGCCGTGGAGCATGAAGATTCGGGTGCCCGTCGCGTCCTTAAAGGCGGGGACCACCAGCTGGTCGAATGCACGGTCAACCCTGTCGTAGTAGTTGAGGCCGACGACGTGAAGGCGCTCGTCCTTGTAGGTCATCTCTCCGTCATCAAAGGCATGGAGGTAGTCGGCTAGGGGGTGCTTGATGTAGTCAAGTGTGTCGCTCTGGGGTCTGCCGTCGTGGTTACCGCGAATGACTAAGATCTTTAATTTCCTGCCGTGCCTCTCCTCCGTCTGCTCTGCTAGGCGGTGGAGCTCGTCGTGGGCGAACTGGACTAGGTAAGGGCGGAGGGTCTTCCGCTCGAAGAGGTCACCACAGATGAAGACGTAGTCGACGCCTGCCTCGATGATCGCGTCCACGGCCTTTGTGAATGCGTTGGAGAAGGCCTTGCGCCTGTGCTCGGCTATGGCGAGGGGGATGCTGCGACCGATGTGGGCGTCGGCGAGGACGGCGAACCTCATAACTGGCATCTAGTAGAGGACACTGGTTATAGTCATTTTCTTCCAAATGTGAAAGGTATCACCTACTCCTCACGCCTCTCGGGCTCCCTCACCTTGAGGACGGCCGCAATCGCCCCCACGACGAAGAGCCCTACGCTCAGGTAGAAGACGAAGGCCTTGGAGTAGCCCTGATAGATGGCCCCACCCACGACGTTCCCCGCCCCCCAGATGAGGGACCAGGAGACTTGGGCTATTGCTGAGAACCGCCCCCGGTGCTCCTTGGGGGAGTAGTCGTAGAAGATCGCCTCCCAGGCAGGGTCCCCAATGCAGCCCGCCACAGCTAGCAGCAGACGGGCTGTCAGGATGCCCTGGTAGCTCCCGGCAACTGCGAAGAGAAAGAAGGAGACCGGCCAGAGGAACATTGTCGGGATGATGAACTTCATCCGTCCGTGCTTGTCTGAGGCCCTCGCCAGGGGCGGCATCAGCACTAACCTGGCGATCATCACGATCACCGTGATGGCCCCCCACTGGGAGGCCAGCACGCCCACCTCCTCCTTCGCATATGTGACGAAGAAGGGCTCGGCCACCGCCCAGGCGAAGGTGAAGATGAAGTCGATCACCAGGAAGGTCCAGAGGGCTTTGGGCAGGTTCCTTAAGGTCTCCGCGAAGTCCGAGAGGATCTCCCTGACGGCGGTCCTGGGGCTCCTGCTGACACCCTTCCCGTTCTCCAGGGTCTCCTCTAAGTACCTGTACCTCAGGAACGAGGCGACAGTCGCTAGCAGGAACGTGAGGGTGTACGCGAACCGCATGGCCGGCAGGATGCCCCTGACGTCCATGACGAGGCCTATGGCGTATGGCGAGAGGAGGCCGAAGAGGCTGGGGACCACCTGCCAGAGGGCCATGGTCGTCGCCCTGTTGTCCGGCGTGGTGGAGTCCGCTAATAGAGACATGAATGCGGGGTCCCTTATACCGGAGAAGAGCGCCTCCAGGATGGTCGCCAGGAAGAGGAACCTGAAGTCCGGGGCGTAGGCGAACATCAGCGTGTTCAGCGCTAGGAAGAAGCTCATGGAGTAGAGTATCTTCTTCCGGCCCAGGGTGTCAGCTAGGTATCCCCCGAACAGGGTTGGAACTATCCTTGTGACTGCTCCGACGGCGGAGATGAGGCCGATGTCTATGTGGCGGCCTCCAAGCTCTAGGACATATAGCGCGTAGAAGGGCCA
>JAUWDP010000263.1 GCA_030608725.1 Candidatus Bathyarchaeota archaeon | reverse complement strand
CCTCACCGGCATCCCACCGTCCCCCCGAGGAGTCCCCCAGATCGAGGTCACCTTCGACATAAACGCAGACGGCGTCCTCGACGTCACCGCCAAGGACATCGGCACAGGCAAGGAGATGAGCATCACCATCACCGCATCCACGAAGCTCAGCCAGACCGAGAAGGACCGGATGGTCAACGAGGCCGAGCAGTACGCTGAGGCCGATAAGTTAGCGAAGGAGGAGGCTGAGGCTCGGAACATGGCGGACTCCCTTATCTACACGAGTGAGAAGACTGTCAGCGAGATCGGGGACAAGCTCACAGAGGACCAGAAGTCGTCCATCCAGAGAGGCGTCGATGACCTCAAGGAGGCCCTCAACTCCGGCACCACGTCTGACATCAACGCCAAGATAGAAGCCCTCAGGAACGTCGTCCAGGAGGCAGGCGCCTCCGTTTACCAGCAGGCGGCAGCTGAACAGCAGGCACAGCAGCAGGCCCAGGGAGGCCCCCAGCAGACACCACCCTCGGGAGACGAGCAGGCCAAGAAGACCGTGGACGCCGAGTACAAGGTCGTCGACGAAGACAAGAAACAGGAGTAGCCTGACTTCCAACCACATATTCTAACATTTCATATTCCTATTCCCTAAGGGTGAAGCACACTTATTTTACATCCAAAATACTCCCAAACATCATTCCACCCAGCCATAAGTTGACTAAGAGAGGATCACTTTGGAGAAGGGACAGCTTGAAGCCATCGACCTGATAATCAACGTGCTGAGAGAACACGAGAAGAACCTCGACAACATTCTGGACAGGCTGGACACCCTCCTCGAAACCCTCTCCACAACAATGGCCAGGCTGGAGTACTTTTACGAAAGGATCGAGACGCCTGCCCAGCGACTATAAGGCCGGTAGCTGCACAAGCCTAGACTCGTCCATTTGTAAACATTTTTCAGATAGTGGTACGATTCAAAGAGGGAACACAGAGCCGGGTGCACCTGTTGGCGGAGAAGAGGGACTACTACGAGGTTCTAGGAGCCGACCGCAGTGCGTCCCAGGACGACATCAAGAAGGCATTCCGCAAGCTCGCCTTCCAGTACCACCCAGACAGGAACAAGGAACCCGACGCCGAGGAAAAGTTCAAGGAGATCTCCGAGGCCTACGCAGTCCTCTCAGACCCGGAGAAGAAGGGGCAGTACGACAGGTTCGGCCATGCCGGCATCAGCGGACGGTACTCCGCGGAGGACATCTTCAGGGGAGCCAACTTCCGGGACATCTTCACCGAGTTCGGCTTCGGCGACGACATACTGAGCCGAATCTTCGGCGGCATCTTCGGTGGGAGCTTCGGATTCAACTTCCAGCGGGGCCGCCAGGGGCCCAGACGGGGCTCCGACCTGCAGACCCGGATAGAGGTGTCCCTGGAGCAGGTGGCGACGGGCACAGAGGTCGAGCTTAGCCTCAACAGGCTGAAGAAGTGCAGCCGATGCGATGGAGACGGGGCGGAGCCAGGGACAGGCGTCGCCACGTGCCCCACGTGCAACGGGACAGGGAGGGTTGAGAGGCGGACGCAGTCCCTCTTCGGACAGATGATCCGCGTGGCCCCCTGTGACAGGTGCAGCGGCAGGGGCAAGATACCCGACGTGCCGTGCAAGACCTGCAAGGGCCAGGGCCTCGAGGAGAAGAGGACCCGGCTCGACATCAAGGTCCCCCAGGGCATAGAGGACGGGACCCAGATGATTCTTAGAGGGCAGGGCGAGGACGGACCCCACGGAGGCCCCCCGGGAGACCTCTACGTGAACGTGAGGGTGAAGCCCCATCCCTTCCTGATCAGGAGGGGGAGGGACATAATCTACGAGGCTGAGATCAACTTCCCCCAGGCCGCCCTCGGAACATCTGTGAACGTCCCCACCCTCTTCGGCGAGAAGCCCGTAAAAATCCCCTCGGGGACCCAGAGCGGCGAGGTCCTCAGGATGAGGGGGGATGGGATCCCCACGCGTTTCGGGAAGGGGGACCAGCTTGTGCACATCAACGTGGTGGTCCCCAAGAAGCTGAAGCGTAGGCAGAGGGAGCTCATAGAGGAGCTGGGGAAGGAGCTAGGGGCCAACACCAAGAAGAGGGCGTGGTGGTGGCGCTAGGATCAGCGCCTGTCGATTATCTCGTTCACGCCGGGACCCGTGCCGACCAGAGTGACAGGGACCCCGATCTCCTCCTCGATCTTGTCGATGAATGCAGTCGCCTCAGGGGGCAGCTTACCGTAGTCACTCGCCCCCTTGCACTCGGGGTAGAGGATGTCGAGCTTCGTCACGGCTATCTGGGTCGCCCCGTTGAGCATGGCGGCCCTCTTGGCCAGCGCGTAGTTGAAAGGCGCGGCCCTCCTCTGCCTCCCGGTGACGGTGCCGTACTCGTCCCAGCCTCGTCTCTTCGCCTCCTCGTGGCTTAACTCGCCCTCGAGGTAGCCGGCCCCCACCCTGGTGACGTACGCCTTCAGCACCAGGACCACCTCGTCCACCCTCGTGGGGCCGATGCCCACGTCAGAGCATGTGGCCGAGGCGCAGACGTCGTTGGACGTCACGTATGGATACGTGCCGTGGTAGAGGCTGATGTAGGTCCCCTGGGTCCCCTCTATGAGGACGTTCTTCCCGTCGTCCAGTGCCTCGTTCAATTCGACGGGGACGTCCGCGATGTAATCCTTCAGCGCTGGGACCTCCCTCGCCATCTTCGCAACTCTCATGGCGCGGTCTGAGTTGCATGGCCCCGTCCCCGTGCCCGTGGTCCCGATCTTCTCCTTCAGGTACCCTTTCCTGTCGGCCTCAATGTGCTTGGGCTCGATGATGGCGCACTGGGGGTCGA